>JAKALV010000205.1 GCA_021824055.1 Acidobacteriota bacterium | reverse complement strand
CAATCCGCGCTCGCGCCGGTGGCCGACTTCCTCTTTCGGCGGACGGAACGCGTGCATGTCGAGTGGTCGACGAGCGGCGCGCTCGACGCGCGCGAGGCGCGCGTGCTCGATCGCGCCGGCAATGCGTTGCCGGTGCAAGTGACGCTCGGCGAAACGTCCGGCGCGGTGCTCGCCGCTGACGTGAACCTTGCGCCGCTCGGGCCGGGCGACTACATCATTGAGCTGAACGTCTCGGGCGGAGGGGCGAGCGTCAGGACGGAGATCGCGATCAGGGTGCAGAATTAGTGGCGGCTTCGCTGTCGTCCAAGGTTCAAGGTCCAACGTCCAAGGTCCGCCCTCGTCCGAAGTGCTCGGTCCGAGGACCCGGGACTGACTTAGGACCGAGCACCCAAGGACCTCGGACAGCAAGTGACCTTGGACGTTGGACCTTGGACCTTGGACATCCGTCCTAAAACAGTCCTTCAATCCTTCCCGTCGCCATGTCGATGTCGACGTCGCAGAAGGCCGGCCGCGCCGGCAGTCCGGGCATCGTGCGCATCGTGCCGACCAGCGGATAGATGAACCCGGCGCCGAGCGACGCGCGCATGTCGCGGATCGTCAGGCGGAAGCCCGTCGGGGCACCCTTGAGATCGGCCTGATCCGAGAATGACAGGTGTGTCTTCGCCATGCAGATCGGCAGGTTCGCGTAGCCGAGATCGGTGAACAGCTTGAGCTTGGCCGCCGCCTCGGGCGTGTAGTCCACGCCATCCGCGCCGTAGCTTTTCGCGATGCTCAGGATCTTCGACTCGATGCTCGCGTTGATGTCGTAGAGATGCTTGAACTGCGACGGCTGCTCGCACGCCCGCACCACGGCTTCGGCCAGGGCCTTCACGCCGGCGCCGCCATCCGCCCATCCCGTACTCTTGACCGCGGCGAACGCGCCCGCTTTGAGCGCGGCGTCGTGAATGAGCGCGATCTCCGCCTCGGTGTCGGTCGCGAAGTTGTTGATCGCCACCACCACCGGAATGCCGTAGCTCGCGACGTTCTTGATGTGGCGCTCGAGATTCGGCATGCCGGCGGCGAGAATCTCCAGGTTCTCGTTCTTGTAGACCGCGTCCAGCGCCTTGCCGGCCACGACCTTCGGCCCGCCGCCGTGCATCTTCAGCGCGCGCACCGTGGCCACCACCACCGCGCAGCTCGGCTTCAGTCCGCTCGCGCGGCACTTGATGTTCGCGAACTTCTCGAAGCCGATGTCCGATCCGAATCCGGCTTCCGTGACGACGAAGTCGGCGAGCTTGAGGGCGATCTGGTCGGCGATGACCGACGAGTTGCCGTGCGCGATGTTCGCGAACGGACCGGCGTGCACGAGCACCGGCGTGCCTTCGAGCGTCTGCATCAGGTTCGGCTTGACCGCGTCCTTCATGAGGACCGTCAGGGCGCCGGCCACGCCGATGTCGTCGGCCGTGATGGGCTGGCCGGTCGTGGAGAAGCCGATCACCATCTTGCGCGCGCGCTCGCGGAAATCCTCGAGGCCGTTGCAGAGGGCGAGCACGGCCATGATCTCGCTGGCGACGGCGATGTCGAAGCCCGTGTTGCGCGGAAACTTCTCCTCGTCGCCGAGTCCGACCGTGATCTTGCGCAGCATCTTGTCGTTCACGTCCAGCACGCGGTTCCACGTGATGTTGTGTGGATCGATGTCGAGGCGGAACACCGCACGCCGCTGCTCGGGCGTGAGATCCGCCGGCGTCGCGGCCGTGATGCCGAGCCGCGCCATCTTGCGAAGGTGGTAGCCGGAGAACACCGGCTTGCCATCCACCTTCTTGCACAACCCCGCCACCAGCTTCTCATCGTCCGGCTGCTTGTTCTCGTAGAGCAGCCGGCTGTCGATCGCCGCGGCGAGTAGATTGTTGGCCGCCGTGATCGCGTGCGTGTCGCCGGTCAGATGGAGGTTGAAGTCTTCCATCGGAATGACCTGGCTGTAGCCGCCACCGGCCGCGCCGCCCTTGATGCCGAACGTCGGGCCCATGGATGGCTGGCGGATGCAGGTGAACACCGCGCGTCCGAGATGCGCGCCGAGCGCCTGCGACAGCCCGATCGTGACCGTCGTCTTGCCTTCGCCGAGCGGCGTGGGCGTGATGGCGGTGACGACGACCATGTGGCCGTTCTTCACGTGGGCCAGCCGCTCGCGGATGTCGAGCGTGACTTTGGCTTTGGTGAAGCCGTACGGCTCGAGCTCGTGCGTGAGAATGCCGATGTCCTCGGCCAGCTCGGCGATCGGTCGCGGCACGCTGTTCTGCGCGATCGCGATATCTGACGGAACGGGCCGCTTCAGTTCGAGCGGCATGGCGCGGGGCACTTTACGGATGGACGCAGAAGTGGTCGACATCAGCTCGTGAGCATACCAATGTCGCGGATGGACTGGCTAGCGCGCGCCGGATGTTACGCTGCGGCCGGCGCCGGATTGTCGGCGGCCGAGCCCGCGTCATTCGCGGTAGGCTATGCGTCGGCTCCGGCCGGAGGACCTGATGTCATCTCGACAACTTCGTTTCTTCATCGTGCTTGCACTCGTATTCGTGACCAGCGTCGCCGTCCGCACAAAGACTGCGCCCGAGACCGTGAGTCCCGATCCGTTCGCCGGTCTCCGGTGGCGCAATATCGGCCCGTTCCATGGTGGGCGCACTGCAGCGGTCACCGGCGCCATCGGCCAGGCCGGCGTGTTTTACGCCGGCATGCCAGCCGGGGGTATCTGGAAAACCACGAGCGCCGGCGTGGCGTGGTATCCAATCTTCGATCAGTTCACCAACGTCGATAGCGTGGGCGCGATTCAGGTTGCGCCGTCCGATCCGAACATCGTGTACGCGGGTACCGGTGATTCCGTCGGGGGATCGAGCGGCGACGGGATGTACAAGTCCACCGATGCGGGCCAGACGTGGACGCACATCGGTCTCGAGGAAACGACCAAGATCAACCGGATTTTGATCGACCCGAAGGATCCGAACATGGTCGTGGTTTCGACACAAGGTGATGCCCGCCATGACGGCCAGGGAATTTACCGATCGACCGACGGTGGCAGGACGTGGGTGAACACGCTGCGCCCGGAGAACGCGAACGGCACGCGCGACCTGGCGTACGCGTTCGATGTGCCGAACCTGATGTTCGCGACATCGCAGGGCAACGCGGGCGGCGCCCGGCCCGGCGGTGCTCGACCCGGCGGCGCCGCCGCGCCCGCGCCGAATGCGCCGGCTCCGCCGAACGGCACCGCGCTCTTCAAATCGACCGACGCCGGCAAGACGTGGACGAAGGTCAGCACGCTGCCGCCGTACACCGGCCGCATCGGCGTCGCGGTCGCGATGCACACCAACGGACAGCGCCTGTATGTGGTCGGCACCGCGATAGAGGGCGGTTCGGGCCTCTATCGCTCGGACGATCAGGGCGCGACGTGGAAGCACATGGCCGGCACCGACACGCGCATCGCCAACGGCCAGGGCGCGTTCAGCAGCGGCGTGTGGGTCGACTCGCAGAATCCGGACATTCTTTATACGGTGGCCACGGCGGTGTATCAGTCGATCGACGGCGGCAACACGTTCATCTGTTTGAAGGGCGCGCCGGGAGGCGAGGATCCCCACGACATGTGGATCGACCCGACCAACGGCCAGCGCATGTTCGTCGGGGGCGATCAAGGCGCCGCCATCACGCTCGACGGCGGCAAGAACTGGAGCAGCTACTACAACCAGCCGGTGGCGCAGTTCTATCACGTCGCGACCGACACGCGATATCCGTACTGGGTGCTTGGCGCGCAACAGGACACCGGCGCGGTCATGACGCGCAGCCGCAGCGATCAGGGGCAGCTCACCATCGTCGACTGGCTGCCGCTGCCGTCGTCTGAATTCGGCACGGTCTCGCCCGATCCCCTGCATCCGAACATCGTGTACGGCGTGGGCTACGGCCTCGGCCAGGGCGCGGGGTTGATCAAGATCGATCTCAACACCGGCCAGTGGGGCAACGTCTCGCCGGCCTTCGGCGCCAATGCGAACTTGTATGCGTCGGTGCGGGACATGTGGAAGCGGTTCGACACGGCGTTCGACCCGAAGACGATGTACGCCGGTTACAACTGCCTTCTCACCACGCGCGACGGCGCGCAGACGTGGAAAGCGTTCAGTCCGGATCTGACGTCGGCCAAGGGGCAGAAGATGGTGCCGTGCGGCGTCGCGCGGGCTCCCGCGGCGGCGCCGGCGCCAGGCGGACGAGGCGGCGGCGCGCCCGCGATTTCCGACTTTGCGCTCTCAACCGTCAAGCCAGGGGTGGTCTGGACAGGCAGCAGCAACGGTCAGATCTACAACACGATGGATGGCGGCAAGACGTGGAACAACGTCACCAATTTCACGGACCTGCCACCCAACGCCAACTTCGTGACGGTGGAGGCGGGGCGTGACGTCAATTCGGCGTATGTGCTGGCGAACGTGGCGGCCGGTCGCGGCGCAGGCGCCGGAGCGCCGGCCGGCGAAGAGCACTACGTTTATCGCACGCACGACGCCGGCAAGACCTGGACGCGCATCGTCAATGGGTTCCCGACCGATGAGCGCACCGGCAGTCAGATTCACGTCATTCGCGCCGATCCGAAGCAGAAGGGGCTGCTGTTTGCCGGCACCGAGACCACGGTGTACGTGTCGTTCGACGATGGGGATCGGTGGCAGCCGTTGCGGTTGAATCTGCCGAGCACGTCGATCCGCGACATGGTGTTCCATACGAACGATCACATGAACGATCTCGTGATCGCCACCTACGGGCGCGGGTTCTGGGTGCTCGACGACATGAGCCCGCTGCGCGAGCTGGCGGCGAAGGCGCAGGAGATCGCGGCGGCGCCGGCGTATCTGTTCAAGCCGGGCGACGCGATTCGCGCGCGGATGAACTCCAACTGGGATCAGCCGATCGAGCTGGAGCTGCCGCACATGCCCAACCCGCCGTACGGCGCGATCGTGTACTACCACCTGAGCAAGCCGGCGTCGGACGTGAAGATCCAGATCACCGATGCCGCCGGCAAGCCGGTGCGGACGCTCACGAGCGTCAAGCCGGCGCTGTACGAGCGCGCGCCGTTCCCCGACTACTGGCTCATGACGGCCGAGGACCGGTCGCTTGCGACCGGCGCGGGCACGAACCGGTCGAACTGGGATCTGCGCTATGACGATCCGCCCGGCTACAACCCGGACATCGTCAACCAGATGAACGTGGCTCCGGGCCAGGTGACGCCGGCGCCGCACGGGCCGCTGGCGCTGCCGGGAACGTACACGCTCAAGCTCATCGTGGACGGTCAGACCTACAACACGCAGACCGTGGTCGTGCACAACGATCCGCGAGTGGGCGAGGCCGCGCGGGTGATGAGCGCATTGCGCGCGCAGCACGCGCTCGTCCAGCGCGCGTATCAGGCGATGAAGGACACGGACACCGGCAACAAAGAGGTGGCGGCGGTGCGGGCTGAACTCGCGTCGCTTACGCCGGCGTCGATGCCGGCCGATCTCGGCGCGGCGACGACGGCGCTTGAAGCGAAGCTCGCGACCTTCGGCGGCGCTACGGGCCGCGGTGGACGCGCCGGCGGCGGCGGACGTGGCGG
This sequence comes from Acidobacteriota bacterium, assembly GCA_021824055.1. GTDB lineage: Bacteria > Acidobacteriota > Vicinamibacteria > Vicinamibacterales > SCN-69-37 > SCUN01. Next base: position 473 of record JAKALV010000205.1, on the reverse strand, counting down.
CGGGGCCGGCGCGCCCGGCGGCGTCGTCTCGTTCACGACGCTCAACGGCAGTTTCTACGCGCTCGTCGCGCTGATGCAGAACGGCATCGACATGGCGCCGACCAAGGCGCAAATCGACACGTGGGAAGCCGACTGCAAGCAGTTCTCAGCAACGGTGGCGGCGTGGAAGACGATGCGCACCGCCGACCTCGTGGCGTTCAATCGTCAGCTGACGCGGGCCGGCAAGCCGGCGCTCACGATCCCGCCGGCAGCGGTGACGGCGCCGGTTTCGTGCACATTCGTGATGCCGACGGCACCGGCAGCGCGTGGGCGCGGCGGCAAGTAGGGCAATCATTTTTGCGGTGCCTCGCTGCGGTCGCTGGTCCTGAGCGGCCGCAGCCGGCACCGAGGCCCGGAGCAGAGCGGGCGGCGTCTATAATGCCGGTGTGGTCATGAGTTCGTCGTCGGCGCGGCTTTCGCGCGATACGTCGCGC
>JAKALV010000204.1 GCA_021824055.1 Acidobacteriota bacterium | reverse complement strand
CACGGCTTGGAGTCGCCGGCCGTGAGGGCCGTGTTCGTCGACAGTTCCTGAATGCGCGGGCCGCTGTGGACGAACGCGTTGTCCGAGTTGCTGTAGTCGTAGCTGAAACGGATGTCCGTGTTCGGCAGCGCCTTGATCAGGTCGAGGTAGAGGCCGGCGTTCTTGACCTTCTCATCGTTGTTGAGGCTCCAGTCGCGGTTCGGATCCGTCCACGTGTCGTAGGCCCCCGGCACGGTTGTCGCCGGATTGGAGTTACGTGACTTGGACAGCGAGTTGAACTTCTCGTAGCCGTAGCTGCCACCGAACGTGACGCCGTCGCGCGGGTAGATGTCCACCATCGCGTTGTAGGACGAGTTGCGGTTGTCCAACAGGCCGAAGATCTGGCCGGCGCCGTTGTAGATGTCCTTGCCCCCGGCGAACGAGACTGTGAATTCCATCAGTTGATTCGGCGTGATCGACAGGATCGCGGTGCCCTTCTTGCGATCCATGTCCGCTTCGTCGTAGAAGCGGAGGCCCGGCTGCGCACCGCCGTCGGTGACCGCCGCCAGGTCGAACCCGGCGCCGATGCGACGGGTATTCTCGAACACACCGCGCAGCATCACGTACTGGTTGCCGTAGGTGTCAATCGATGCCCGCAGCGTGTAGTCGGTCGACACGGCGGTCGCCCGCGCTTCCCGCTCCACGGAGTCGACGATGTAGCCGAGCTTGACCGTGGCGTTGGGAATCACCGAGAACGACGCGCTCGTCTCGAGCGTGTTGCGGCGCATGTTGAAGTGCTCGGTCTCGCCGCCGGTTTCCTCCGGAACGGCGTCAAAGCGCACGTACTCCACCGCGTCAAAGATCGGCGTCAGGTTTCGCTGATCGTTGTAGCGGTACCGCATGTCAAACCCGAAGTAATTGGTCGGCCGCGTGGAGAAATTGATCATCCCGTTGACGCCGCGCACTTTCGCCTCGGCCGTCGAACGTTCCAGCGTCTTGAGACCCGGGAAGGCCGCGTAGACCACGGCGCTGTTGATCACCGTGTTTGTCGTCCATGGGATCAGTGCCTCGTTCTGCTTCATCGTGGTCAGCGACAACTGGCCATTCAGTGTGCTGTGGCCCGGCATCTTGTAGAGACCGAGGGCGCTGACCGTGTTGAGGCTGTTGCTCGGCGGCAGCGACAGCCGGCCGAAGGCCGCGCCGTTACCGGTGACGTAACCGCTCGGGTCGTACGGACCGGCGGGCGGCAACTTGCCGTTGGAGAAGTCCGTGGCTCGCGACGGATTGTCCCACGTCAGCGACTGGAACTGATTGTTGAACCACGATCCGTCCCACGCCAGGCGCAGCATGCCCGTGCTGGCTTTGGCCCACTCGAGCGCGGCCGTCACGTCATTCGTGCGATTGTTCAACTCCATCGGGTGTTCGTTGGCGGCAGAGAACCCAAACGACCCGCCGAAGGGCTGGTAGCCGCTCTTCTTCGTGGAACTGAACGCCACGTTCAGACCCACCATATCGGTGATCCGATACTTCAACCCGACGCTCATCACATCGCGGCGCGACCGCATCGGAAACACCGTGGCGAGGCTGCGGTAGATCGACGCCTGATCGTATTGCGCGGCGGTCCCGAGGATGGCGACGACGCCCGGCGTCTTGTTCTGCACGGCGAGACGTGTGGCCGAGTCGAGCGACCAGACGTTGCCGCCCTGATTCTTCCAGGGCGTCAGCGTGTTGTAGGCGTAGTTCAGTGGAATTGAATTCCACATCGCCGTCACCTTCAACTTGCCGTACTTGTTGTAGTCAGCGATGTACTGCTGATCGTGGTAGCCGGCGTTGGACACCCGGAACCGGAGCCCGTAGTTCTCGGTCTCCTTGCCGAAGTCCGCCCTGCTCGTCACGCCGTCCCGCAGATCGCGGAAGCGTTCCCAACGAGCCTTGTCACCATCCACGGACGACCCGCGGAACCCAAGATCAAAGGTTCCCGTGAGCGCCGGGGCCGCGGCCGAAGCCACGGAGGTCTGCTGTGCGCGAGCCACGCCAGTGAAGGCGAGCAAGAGCACCGCGGTTGAAAGCATCAGTCTGTTTCGCATCGCAGTCTCCCTTCTCCTAGCGTAGAAATGCCTTGCCACTGGGCGAGTTGGATCCGTGAATCTGCGCGTGGCAGATCACACATCCGCGGCCCGTGATTCTGTTGGCGCCCGTCGAGCTCGTAATGACGGAGCCGTCGTACACCGTGGGGGGATGCCGCGAGGTCACGTGACACCGCTGGCAGAGGAACGGCACTTTCGCGTTGAGCATGCGGTCATTGCTCGACCCGTGCGGGTCGTGGCAGGTCACGCACGAGTTGACGACCGGCGCGTGTTCCCAGAGGAACGGTCCGCGCTTTTCGGCGTGGCAGCTCGTGCAGGCTTCGTCGATCGTGGTGCCCGACCGCAGCATCTTCACATTCGCCGATCCGTGCGTGTTGTGGCACGAGGAGCAGACCATCTTGTCTTCACGCACCGGCATGTGGTCGAACCGGTTCAGCTTGTTCACGATGTTCGCGTGGCAGGTGGCGCAGAGCTTCGGCTGAGTCTCGGCCTTCAGCTGCTTCTCGCCCTTCGCGTTGTGCACGCTGTGGCACGACGTGCAGGACACACCGCGCGCTTCGTGCTTGCTGCCGGCCCAGAGTGCGTGGTCGCCCGAGGCGTGGCACGTGACGCAGACCTTGTTGGTTTCGTCAGCGCTGAGCCCGGTGAACTTGCGCAGCCGGGTGCTGAGATTCGTCGGATCCTCGGCATGTTTGCTGCCCGGACCGTGGCAGGTTTCACAGGCCTTCATGGCCGCAGGCGTGCGCGGATCCGCGTCCTTGCTGTGCAGGCTGTTGTCGTATCCGGCCTTCTTGTCTTCGTGGCACGTCGTGCAGGTCTCTTCGCCCACATACGTAGCCCCAACGGCCGACGCCGGAATCTCCGGCAACTGCGGAGTTTTCTGCGCCTCCGCGGTTTTCTGCGCGGGCGCAGCCTTGGTCGGCGCGGGAGTCAGCGCACCCGCCCGCACAAAAGTCACTCCCCAAACGAGCACGCTGAACACGAGCCAAGCTGTTGGCCCCATTGAGCGAAATCCACTTCCTCGACCCGTACCAACTGTCACGGTACCCTCCAAAGGCGTTGAATGTATTTAGTGCCGGACTGAACGCCGACACTCACAGGGAGCAAAGGTCATGCCGCATTTTTCGCTATTCCGAACGGCTGGATTGCCGAAAAACCGGCGGCAATTCGAGCCCCAATTGGGTTGACGAACGCCTGCAGGCCGGGAGATCGCCCGCCGGCCGCGCCGCAAGTAAGATAGAGATCCGGTCGGGGCGTAGCGTAGCCTGGTAACGCACTTGCTTTGGGAGCAAGGGATCGCTGGTTCGAATCCAGTCGCCCCGACCAATCAGCACACCCCAGCTCCGTCGTCCTAAGTCCAAGGTCCAATGTACCAGGTCCGCCTTCGTCCAAGGTCCTTGTGGTCCTGGGTCCTGGGTCACGACCACGACCACCGCAACGCGTCGAGCCTCGCCAAACGTCAGCGCTGGGCGGCCCACCGTGAAGATCAAGGGCGATCAACCGTGAAGCACGTGGAGAACGTGAAGCAGGCGTTTCGAAGATCTTCCCTTCACGTTCTTCACGCCCTCCACGGTTAGCTGCTCTGGGAGGCCCACCGTGAAGACCAAGGGCGATCAACTGTGCAGCACGTGGAGAACGTGAAGAAGGCCTTTCGAAGATCTTCCCTTTACGTTCTTCACGCCCTCCACGGTTAGTCACTTTGGACGACCCACGGTGAAGAGCAAGGGCGATCAACCGTGAAGCACGTGGAGAACGTGAAGAAGGCCTTTCGAAGATCTTCCCTTCACGTTCTTCACGCCACGGTGAGCCGCCCGCTAGGGCTCATGCATGAGCCGCAACGCCAGGGCGCGCACGTCCGCCATGGCGAACGGCTTATAGAGCAGTCGATCGGGATTCGCATCGGCCAGCGCCAGCGCTTCGGCCGAGCTCGGGCCGCCGGTGATCACGATCGTCCGCGCGGCCAGCGCCGGATGCGTCTGGCGGCACTGGCGCAGCCACGTATCGGCGCCGCCATCAGGCATCATCACGTCGCACAGCACGATATCCACGGGCGTGCCTGACTCGATCTCGCGGAACGCGTCGGCCACGGTCGCGACCGCGGCGGCGCGGAACCGATACGCTTCCGCGGCCTCCTGGAGCACCAGACGCAGATCCGGATCGTCATCAATGATCAGCAGCCCGAGCGTGCGCGTGACACTCGGCGCTGGCGCCGGCGGCGACGGGGATGCGCCGCCCGTCGACGCGGCCAGCGGCAGGTCAAGCGCGAACTCGGTGCCGCGCGGGCCCGTGCGCACCAGCTGCAAACCGCCATTCTGGCTGTGCATCAGGCCATTCGCCACCGCGAGGCCGAGGCCGGCGCCCTGGCCAAACGGCTTCGCGTTGACGAACGGCTCGAACAGCCGGGCGATGACTTCCGGCGGCAGTCCAGGTCCGTTGTCGGCCACCGTGATTCGCAACCGGTCGCCGTCGCGCGCCGCCCGCACCGACGCGCGCGGCGACGCGAACGTTTCGACGGCATGCGCCGCGTTGCCCAGCAGACTCACGAGCACCGCCTCGACGCGCACGGGATCGCCAAACGCGGAGAGGTCCGGTTCGACCTCGAGCGCGAGCGCGTCGGGTTTGAACCGCGCTTGCACGGCCGCCGCAGCCCGCTCGACAACCGGCGCCACGGCAAACGACGCCGGCGCCGCCGATCCGGGCCGCGATGCGAGGCCCAGGTCGAGCAGCTGCCGGACGACATACACGATGCGGTCGACGGCCCCACGCGCGTGCGCCACATGCCGCGGCATGTCGGGGCCGTTCAGCAGGACCTGCGCGAGCTCGTGCTGGATCACCGCGGCGGGATTGTTGATCTCGTGCGCGATGCCCGCCGCCAGACGGCTCACCGACACCAGGCGCTCGGTGCGCGCCACCGCGTGCTGCGCCTCCGTCAGTTCCTCCGCCAGGTACCGCTGGCTCGCGAGTCCGGCGAACAGCACGACGGCCGCACTGCCGGCGTCGAAGAGCCGCGGCATGTTCAGCCGGCCGGCGCTGACCAGCGTGTCGTTCAATCCCAACAGCCCGAGGCAGGCCACGCCGATGCCGATCCCGCGCGCGCGATCACCCGCGGGCCAATGCCGCGCCGCGCGCACGGCCACGCCGGTCAGCATCAGCGCGAAATACCCGTACAGCACGCCGCCGAGCAGGGTCGGCTGCGGCGTCCGGTACACCGCGCCAAACCACGGGACCCGAATCGTCGCGATCTCCCGGGTCACGATCGCTCCCGGAATCAATCCAGCCACTCCGGCCAGCAGACCCGCCGCCGCCAGAATGCGCTCGAACCGGTTCAGCGCGCGCCCATTCAACGCCGCGAGGTACCACAACCATGCGATGCCGTGCGCGACGCCCCACAACAACGCGGCCTGCACGCCGAACGCCACGACCGACGGCGTCGAACCCAACACCATCGTCAAATCGAACGCGCAATACCCGGCGGACGTCACGGCGACCAGCGCAAACCGGCGGCCGTGCCGCCAGACGGGCATTCGCGACAGGCCCATCGACAGTGCCGCCATCAGCAGACCGGCCAGCATGCCGGCGAGGCCAATGACCAGTGGCGGGTGCAACGACGCGTCCATCAGTTCCCCAATCGGCATCGGCGCATTCGGGCGGACATTCACGGTCCGGGAGGCGGTGCCGATTCCCACGCTGATATGCGCAGACTCGCTTTCGCGGTGCTCGCGGTCGGCCTGCTATCGCGGTTGGCGGCCTCCTTCACCGCCTCGGAGTCCGACGTCGTGGCATCGATCGAACGGCCGAAGGCGGGCAACGCCAGATTCGCGACCGATCTCGACAAGGCGCCGCCCGTCAACCACGTGCGCCCGGCCGCGCCGGGGACGGGGGCCAGGTCCAGGCTCATCGCGGTGGCGTCGCACAGGGTGTTGTCGCCGAGCGACGCCGCCAGGGCGGCAGCCGCGCTCGAAGCGGCCGCGAGGGCCGCCGCCGGAACACCGGCGGCGGGTACGCCGGCCAGCGTCGAGCGGGCCGC
>JAKALV010000203.1 GCA_021824055.1 Acidobacteriota bacterium | reverse complement strand
TCCCGCCAGCAACGGAACCAGGCTCTTGCCCTCGATCGGGCCGGGCCCCGCAATGCCCAGCAGGTCCAGCACCGTCGGCAGAATGTCCACGGTGCGCACCGGTGGCGCCACGCGGCGCCCACCGGCAAGGCCGCTGAAGGGCGCGCGGACGATCAGCGGGACATGCATCGAACTCTCGTACACAAAGAATCCGTGCGTTTCTTCGCCATGTTCGCCGAGACTCTCGCCGTGGTCGCCAACGATGACGACAATCGTCCGGTCAGCGAGCCGGCGGTCACGCAGGTAGGCCAGGACTCGCCCGACCTGCATGTCCGCGAAGGCGATCGCTCCGCGATACGGATGCCCCGCGTACCGGCTCAGGAATGGTTCCGGCGGCTCGTAGGGCGAGTGCGCGTCGTACAAGTGCATCCATGCGAAGAAACGCTTGTCCGCCACCCCGTCGATCCATTTGAGTCCCAGATCCACGACCTCGTTGCCCGGCCGCCTCACGCTGGCGAGGGACATGGCCTTGACGTCGGTCAGATCGAAATCGTCGTGGTAGGTCGCGAAGCCCTGGTCGAGGCCCCACTTGCGGTCGAGCACAAAGGCACCCACCGCGGCGCCGGTCTGGTAGCCATGAGCGGACAGGACTTCGGCGAGCGTGACTTTTTCAGGCGCGAGGAAGAACCCGCCGTTGTCTCTCACGCCATGCTCGGGGGGGAACTGGCCGGTCATGATGCTGCTGTGGGCCGGCAAGGTGAGGGGCGCGCTCGTCATCGCATGCTCGAACACCACACCTTCGCGCGCCAAGCCGTCCAGATTGGGCGTCAGGCCCCAGGTCGCGCCATACGCACCGAGATGATCGGCGCGCAGTGTGTCGAGCGTCAGCAAGACCACATTGAGGTCCGCTCGATCGACACCGGGGCCGAGTTCTCCAAGGACCACGCCGCCCGAGGCCGTCTCCGGGCGTGGCCACCATCGCCATGCGGCTGAGCCCGCCAGTCCAACCAGGACGGTCACGGCCAAGCCAGCGACCACCGGGCGCCGAGCGGAGGACACGCGCATCATGGGACGCATGGTGTCCCACGAACGCCAAATCGTCAAATTCGAGGGCCGATCCGGCATTTTTTGCGTATTCCAGAGGCGCGGACGGGGGTATAGTCCCCCGTACTATTAACCACGTTACGAAAGGACCGCACAATGAGAAACGACCGTCAGGGCTCGTCTGCACGCCGAATGGTCAGCTGGGGTCTCATCGGGGCGATAGTCGCCATGGTTCCGACCGCCGCACTGGCTGCACCTGATCCACCGTCACCCGCGTCGTTACGCTCGTCGCTGTTGGCACCGTCTGTCGTCGCGCGCGCAGTCGCCGGCGCCAGTCGGTCGTCCACACGGGTGAGCCGAGCGATCACGACATCGACCGTTGCGCCACAGACGCCGGCACCATCGTCGAAAGCATTCTTCAAAACCGGTACAGGGCTGGCCGTGCTCGCGGTTCTTGCGGCCGGCACAGGGTACGCGTTGTACTCCTCAAAACACGATCGCATTCGCGGTTCGGGCCGCTAGGAGCCAGCACTCATGACACTGACATCACGTTTAACACGCATGGTCCTGGCGTTGCTGTTGGTCGGCGCCGTTTCCGCGTCGGCACAGAGTCTCTCGGGCACGATTGCCGGCCGGATAACGGACCAGCAAGGCGGGGGGCTTCCGGGTGTGACGGTCACCCTGACCAGCAAGACCGGCCAGTTGATGAAGATCACCGATACGCAGGGTGAGTTCCGGTTCCTCGGCTTGAACCCGGGGATCTACGAAGTGCGCGCGACGCTGCAGGGCTTCAAGCCGATGGTGCAGGGCAACCTGGAAGTGACCATTGGCAAAGCGATCGACTTGAAGATGACGCTGGAAGTGGGCGGCGTGACGGAACAGGTGACGGTTGTCGGCGACATCGCCAAGGTCGATACGTCCACCACCGCCACGGCTTCGAACATCTCTCAGTCCCTGTTGTTCAACATGCCTATTTCGCGCACGAACGCCGCGGTGAGCCTGCTGAATTACGCGCCGGGCATCAATAGCGGATCGGCGTTCGGCGGTGCGGCCAATTCGGCCAATTCGCTGTTGCTGGATGGCGTCGACACGCGCGATCCCGAAGGCGGCACGGCGTGGACGTTCTTTAATTACAACATCATCGACCAGGTGCAGATCGGTTCGCTCGGCCAGTCGGCCGAGTACGGCGGCTTCACCGGAGCCGTGATCAACACGATCACGAAGTCGGGCACGAACTCGTTCGCCGGCCTGTTCGAACAGCGCTACACCGGGAAGAAGTTCCGGGGGAACAACGTCTCGAGCGCGGTCAGCGCGGTGAACCCGTCGATCAAGGCGACGGGCGTGGACAAGCTCAAGGATTACACGGTGCAGCTCGGCGGTCCGATTCAGAAGAACAAGTCGTTTTTCTTCGGCAGCGTCCAGCGTTACGCCATCGAGCAGGACCCGGATGGTCCCCGCACGCTGCGCGCGGAGTTCAGCCCGCGGTTCAATGGAAAACTGACGTTCCAACCGACGGCCGCCGATAACATCGTCGCGTCCGTGCAGTACGACCAGTACAACCAGATCGGCCGGACCGGCATCGGCGGCATCAATGGCACCACGGACGCGCGCACGGTGGTGCAGGACTCTCCGGAATGGATTTGGAACGGGCAGTATCGCCGTGTGTTCGGGAGCAAGACGCTGCTGGAAGCCAAGTTCACCGGCTACTGGGGCTACTTCGACCTGGACCCCAAGACGCCGGTCGCGGCGCACTTTGATGGCGCGACGGGCGCGTACTCGGGTGGCGCGGGCTACAGCGCCAAGTACGACCGCACCCGCAATCAGCTGAACGCATCGTTGGCGAAATATGTGGAAGCCAAGGGCACGCACGCGTTCAAGTTCGGCGTGGAGATCGAGCGCAGCACGATCCGTGACCGGTTCGCGTACACGGACGGACTGTTCTTTTACGACTACGGCGGTGCGCCCTACCTGGCGTATGCGTATTCCTACGATGTGAAGGGCCGCAGCGATCGCCAGTCCTATTACGCGCAGGACCAGTGGCAAGTGGGCCGCTTCAACGTCAACGTCGGCGCCCGGCTGGACCACATTACCGGCACCGGGACGCAGGAGAACAAGCAGTACTACAAGACGACGTCGCTCGGCCCGCGTGCGGGCATCGCGTACGACATTGCCGGCGATGGCCGGTCGGTCCTGCGTGCGTACTACGGCCAGCTGTATGACGGTGCGAATTTTTCCTCCTGGTCGCGCGCGCTGCCGGGCACAAGCGATTTTGTCATCTACGAGGTCGGGGCCAACAACGCGCTGACCGAGATCGACCGGATCCCTGGCGCCAGTAAGTTCAAGGTCGCGGATAGCATCAAGCACCCACGGACCGATGAATTCAGCGTCGCCTACGAACGGGAACTGGCGCGGGGGCTGAAGATCACCGGCACCTATATCCGCCGTGATGCCAAGAACTTCATCAACTCAACGCTCACGGGCGCCCAATGGGCGCCGGCCTCCTACACGAACCCGTTGAACGGCCAGGCGATGACCATCTACAAATGGGCGAACCGGACCTCGAACCAAAGCTTCCTTATTGGCAACGTCGACCACTTCGCCTACAACGGGGCGCCCGCCGCAAACGCCTACCGCACGTACAACGGCGGCATGCTGGTGCTCACGCGGTCCTATGCCAATCGATGGCAGGCGCAGGTCTCGTACGTCTACTCCCGCACGCGGGGCACGGTGACCAATGGCTCATCCTCCGGAATCTCGAGCGGGCAGTTCGAAACGCCCAACACGATCCTCGTGAATTCCGAAGGCCTCGTCGGCTTCGATCGCACACACGAGCTGAAGGTCTTTGCCGGGTATCAGATCCCGATTCTCGAGATCTCCGCCAATGTCTACTACCGTGCGTTGAGCGGCCTGCCGTGGACGCCCGTTCAGCGCGTCAGCGCCGGCACGTTCAACTGGACGGGAAGCCTGATCCTCAACTTGGAGCCCATGGGCAGCCGGCGCAACGAGAAGCAGCAGTTGGTCGATCTGCGGTTGGAGAAGGTCTTCAAGGCGGGGATGCACCGCTTCGGCATCTACGTGGACGCGGACAACATCTTCAATGCCGGGTTCAAGACCAGTGTTCAGACGCGCAATCCCTCGCTGAGCATCTCCGGAACCAGCGTGCCACTCGGCGGTGTGACGGCGATCACGTCGCCGCGCCAGTTCACGTTCGGCGGACGCTGGTCATTCTAGAGTCGATCGTGGGGCAATGACCGGGGTCATTGCCCCACGCGACTTGCTCAGGTCCTCACCGACGCTTTGGCGAGCGTCACCAGCACGGTGTACTCAGGATCCACCAGCTGAATGATCGTCGCCCGGCTCGTCTGCGACACGAACTGGTAGGCATCGAGTTCGCTCATGCCCCGCGCGTCTCGCACCCAGCGCACCATCGCCTTGAAGGCCACGCGGGCGGCATCTTCAAGCGGGCGGCCCGATCCCACGAACATGATCTGACCGGCATTCTCGATGCGCGGCACCGGCGTCGGCTGGCGCTTGATCAGCTCGACGAACACCTCGACGTGCATCGCGCCTTCAACGGCCGCGCCCATGATCTCGCCCTCGCCCATCGCGTAGTGGCCGTCGCCGAATGACAGCAGCGCGCCCGGCACGTTCACGCCGAGGAACACCGTGTTGCCCGCCCGCACTTCGGGGCAGTCCATGTTCCCGCCGAACGGTCCGGGCACGATCGTGCTCCGCACCTCGCTCATCGCGGGCGCCACGCCGAGGCACCCGAGGAACGGCGCCAGCGGCACCTCCCACGTGTGCCTGCCGTCGCGGCTCGACGACCGCGCGACGTTGCGCGCGGCGTCCACGTCGTACCGCCAGGCGGTCTCGGCGAGATCCGGCGCCAGCATGGCCGTCCGATCCGTGCCGACGATCGCGCCAAACCCCGGGGAGAACGCCGATACGGCGTACGCGCGCGCGGGCTCGAGCTTGAGGATATGCACGGCGATCGTGTCGCCCGGCTCGGCGCCCTCGATGAAGAACGGGCCGGTCTGTGGATTATCGTGGCCCGGCGCCATGACCTTCGATGGAAGATCGTCGGCGGTCTTCACCGCGCCGTCGAAGCAGTCCTCCGTCCAGCTGACGATGCGCGTGCCGGACGTGATGCGATGCTTGGGCGCCGCGCCGCCGAACGTGTACACCAGATCGCCGTGCTGGGGGGTCCACGTCAGCGTGGGCGCGCCGGCGGGCACCTCTTTCAGCAGGGGCGCGGGATGCGCGGCCGGGGCCACTGCGGCCCCTGACGCCGGCCCCGCCGCTGTGGACGCCGGCGCGGGCGTCGCCCCGTCGGGCGCGCCGCATGCCGCCATCACCCCCAGTGCGCCGAGCGGAGCTCGAGTGAGAAACGATCGTCGTGAAGTCACCCGGGGATTCTGCGCGTTGCCGCATGCCGGCGCAAGGCGCAGCAGATATGATTCGGGGTGGTGATGATGACGACGTCCGAACATCAGGGCGCGGTGGCCACCTGGCTCGCCGTGTGCGCGGCCATGGTGCTCGGCATGGTCGTGCTCGGCGGCGCCACCCGGCTCACCCACTCCGGCCTCTCCATCGTGGAATGGCAACCGATCGTCGGCACGATCCCACCGCTCAGCCCGGCCGATTGGAACACGACCTTCGACAAGTATAAACAGACGCCCGAATACAAGCGGGTCAATCAGGGCATGTCGCTCGATGAATTCAAGGGCATCTTCTGGTGGGAGTACTTCCACCGGCTGCTCGGCCGCACGATCGGCTTCGTGTTCCTGGTGCCGCTGCTCTACTTCTGGCGCCGCGGCGCCATCACGCGGCCGCTGGTCCGCGTGCTCATCGGCATCTTCGTGCTCGGCGGCCTGCAGGGCTTCATGGGCTGGTACATGGTCAGCTCCGGACTCGTCGACGAGCCCGCGGTGTCGCCGTTCCGCCTCACCGCGCATCTGCTGCTGGCGCTCGTGATCTTTGCCTGGATGTGGTGGACGGCGCTCTCGCTCTGGCATCCACGCCCGGCCGCCGCCGCGCCCGGGCGCCTGCGCCGCCTCAGCTGGATCGCCACGCTCCTCGTCGTCTACATGGCGACGTCGGGCGGCTTTGTCGCCGGAATCCGCGCGGGCC
>JAKALV010000202.1 GCA_021824055.1 Acidobacteriota bacterium | reverse complement strand
CTGCGCCGGCAGGCGCGGGAGCGCAGGCGGGCAACCGCGGGCGTGGCGCGGGCGCCGGCCCGGTGGGCGCCGCGGCGCCGATCACCGCGCCAGGTGGCGACAACCACGACGTCTGGATCGATCCGACCAACGCGAATCGCGTGCTCGTGGCCAACGACGCCGGCGTCGCGATCAGCGACAACCGCGCGGCGTCCTATCGTCACTTCCTGCTGCCGATCTCGCAGGTCTACCACGTGATGGCGGACAACGCCGTGCCCTACAACGTGATGGGCAACATTCAGGACAAGTCGAGCTTCCGCGGACCGAGCCGCACGACCGGCGGCCGGGGCATGGGTGTCGGCAACTGGACGAACACCGGCGGCTGCGAAGACGCGTTCGCGGTGCCGGATCCAACCGATCCGAACATCGTCTGGTCCGGCTGCGACAACGGGCGCGTTGTCCGCATGGACTACCGAAACGGCATGGCGCGCGACGTCAGCGCGTGGCCGATCACGAGCTACGGCTGGGCGCCGGCGGACATGAAATATCGCTGGGATTGGATTACGCCGATCGCGATTTCGCCGCACGATCACAACCGCGTGTATGTGGGCGCGCAGGTCGTGTTCATGACCACGAATGCCGGCCAGAGCTGGAAGGTCATCAGTCCCGATTTGACGACGAACGACAAGTCGCGTCAGGGCAACTCCGGCGGCATCTCCTCCGACAACCTGACGACGTTCGACGGCGCCACGCTGTACGCGATCGCCGAGTCGCCCGTGAAAGCCGGCGTGGTCTGGACGGGCAGCACGGACGGACAGGTGAACGTGACCCAGGATGCCGGCGGCCGCTGGACCAACGTCACGAAGAACATGCCCAACCTGCCGCCGTGGGGCACGGTCTGGAGCATCGCCCCCTCGCATTTCGACGCCGGCTCCGCGTACGTCGTCGAGAACCTGCAGCATGAGGGCATCTACGACGCGCTCGTCTACAAGACAAGCGACTACGGCGCGACCTGGAAGCTCATTTCATCGACGGTGCCCAAGGGCGTCAATTCGAGCGCGCACATCATCGTTGAAGACCCCGTGCGCAAGGGGATGCTCTACCTCGGCACGGACAACGCCCTGTACGTCTCGTGGGACGATGGCGGGCAGTGGACGCGGGTGCGCAATGACCTGCCGCCGGCGCCCGTGTACTGGATGCAGGTGCAGCCGACGTTCAACGATCTGGTGATCGGCACGCACGGCCGTGGTGTCTACATCCTCGACGATGTGACGCCGCTGAGAACGTGGGATACGGCCAAGTCGACCGACGTGCATCTGTTTGAACCGCGGCCCGCGTACCGCTTCCGTGGCACGAACGACGCGCGCGAGAGCGAGCCCGACGCGCACGTGCAGGGTGAGAGCGCGCAGTACGGCGCCGACATCAACTTCTCGCTCAAGGCCGCGACCCCAGACGTGCAGGTCTCGATTACCGGTCCGGCCGACGCGGTGATTCGCACGCTGACGGTCGCGGGGCATCCCGGACTGAATCGCGTCTGGTGGGATCTGCGCTACGCGAACGGTTCGACGATCACGATGCAGACGCCGCCGCTCTTCGAGCCGTGGGCGCCCGCGCGACGGCAGTACGCGGCCTACGGCACGCGGATTCCGCCGGCGGGCCCCATCGTGCCGCCAGGCACCTACACGGTGCACCTCAAAGCGGGATCGACTGAGCAGACCGCGAAGCTCGCGATCCTGCCGGATCCAAGTTCACCGGGTACGCAGCAGACGATCGAAGCGCAGGTGGCGTTCTGCCGCGAGGTGCTGGCGGAAATCGATCAGGTGGCCGGGATGGGCAACGCGCTCGAGTCGATGCGCAAGCAGTCGCAGGATCTGATGGCGACGCTCGAGAAGGACCCGCAGAAAGCCGCGGTGCTTCAGTCGGTGCAGACGTTCGAATCGAATATGAGCGCCATCGAAGCGAAGATGATCGACCTCAGAAACACGGGTCGGAGTGAAGATGCCTTCCGGCAGCCCGTGCAGCTGTACGAGCGCATCAGCTGGATGATCGGTCAGATGCTCGGCAACGGCGGGTCAGGCGGCGGTGATCTCGGCCCCACCGATCAGCAGGTCGCTGTGAACAACGGATTCAAAGAGGAGCTGGCGGCGATCGCGGCGCAGTACAAGCAGATCACCGACAAGGATCTGCCGGCGACCAACGCGCTGCTCAAGCAGAACGGGATCGCGGTGGTGATCGCGGCGCGATAGAGCGTTTTTCGGATCAGATCGAGCACGCGCCGGCGGGAACTGCTGATGAAATGCTGTGTCGGCCGGGCGACCGCCGGCGGCATGGACCCGATGCCGCGAACGAGGGCGGGAAAATAGCCCTTGATCGGCAAGCGTCGATCAATCGCCGTGAAGATCGTGTTCCAGGCCCAGGCATCATTCCAGGAGTCGCTCGGCACCTGGCTCAGGGTGACGTTCGGGTCGCCGGCAAAGATCGACGGGTCTCGTTCGGTCAGGAACAGCAGGTGGAAGGACGACCTCGGCCGCCGGCTCGCCAGGGCCTCAACCAGGCGCCTCGGCGCGTCAGGGTCGAGCAACTCGCGATCCTCTTCCCGGACGAACAGCACCGTGGCGTCGGACGCGAGCATGCGGCCGAAGCGTTCCACCAGCTGCCGCTGGCGCGCCACGACTTTCGGCTGCGAGGCCAGGTAGTCCGGGCCGATCGCGTAGTCGTGGAGATACTCGAAACCGAACCGTCCGTCGACCACGCGATCGCTCCGAAGTTCCAGCCGCTCCGGCTGCAGCATGCCCTCGAAGTTATGCTCGATCGCTTCCGCCACTCCCCGATTCGGCGACACGATCCAGTCGAACGGCATCGTGCCGTGGTGGATCATCATCCGCCGCAGATGCTGCGCCGTGTTGCAGCGGTGCCCGAGGCCGACGACGAGGTCCATCCGCCTCAGTGAACGGGCGCGCCGCCCCCGCGGCCGGCGCCCGCCGGCGCGGACGGAATGACGTAGTCGCGCGGCGGATCGGCGTCGAGCAGGTATTTGACGAAGTAATCCCATCGCCGCCGCATCACGTAATTCGCGGGCGCGTACCCGTGCGCCGAGTTCGGGATCAGGAGCATGTCGAACTCCTTGTTCGCCTTGATCAGTGCGTCGGCGACGAGCAGCGTGTTGTACGGCGGCACGTTGTTGTCCATCGTCCCGTGGATCAGGAAGAGATGGCCCTTGAGGCCGGCCGCCTGCGTCTGGGTGGCTTCGATCGTGTAGTTGTCGGTGCCGTCCGCGTTCTTCACGAGCGGGCCCTGATACCGCTCGCCCCAGTCGTCTTCGTACTGCCGCTGGTCGTGATTGCCCGACTCGGCGATGCCCACTTTGAAGAAGTCGTTGTACGGCGCGCGCAGCAGCGCGTCGGCCGTGATGAACCCGCCGCCCGAGTGGCCCCACATCGCGGCCTTGTTGATGTCGATCCACGGATATTTCTTCGCCAGCTCCTTCATGCCCGCGATCTGATCGGGGATCGTGTTGATGCGCCCCATCGCGCCGTAGTACGCGTCGGTAAACGCCTTGGACCGATTCGGCGTGCCCGTGCCGTCAATGCTGACGACGACGAAGCCGAGCTCGGCGAGGGCCTGCTTGTCGCCACGCGCCGGCGTGAACGCGCGCGAGCCCACGCTGCCCGACTGCGGTCCCGGGTACGCGTTGTTGATGATCGGATACTTCTTCTTCGGATCGAAGCGCGTGGGCCGGAAGAGCATGCCGTAAATGTCATTCTTGCCGTCGGCGGACTTCATCTTGATCTGCATCGGCGGTTTCCAGCCGGTGGCGAGGAGCTTCGAGATGTCGGCTTTCTCGAGCGGCATGATCAACGCCCCGGTCGTGCCATCGCGCAGCGTCGTCTGCGGCGCGACATCGGGTTGCGAGAACGTGTCGATCACGTACTTGCCGTCGGGAGAGATCTGGGCGGTGTGCGTGCCGTTATCGGGCGTCAGCGACACGTTGTTCCTGCCGTCGAGCCCGACGCGGTAGAGGTGCGTGAAATACGGATCCTGCCCCGGCTCCTTGCCGTCGGCCTCGTACCACATCGTGCGCGTGGCCTGATCGACGCGCGCGACACCGGTCACCGGCCCGATACCGCTCGTGATCTTGTTCTTCAACTGACCGGTGGTGAGATCGTACAGGTACATCTGCGCGGTGCCGTCGCGCTGCGAATACCACAGCACTTCGTTCGTCGCCCAGAAGATCTGCCACTGCACGCGCGTCTGCACGTGCGTCGCTTCCGTTTCGGTGAAGAGCGTTCTGACCGCGCCCGTCGCCGTGTCGGCGATCTTGGCCGTCGAGTTCTTGTGATACCGGTCGGTCGAGACGAAGCCGAGTTTCGATCCGTCCGGCCTCCAGAGGTACTCGCCCATGTCGATGTTGTCCTCGGACATCGCGCGGTGGAAGTCCGGCGGCATCTGCAGCCGCGTGATCTTGCCGGTCTCCAGGTCGATGACCACCCGCTCGATCATCGCGACGACCGGATCGCCCGCCAGCGGGTACTTCCACTCGCGCAGCACGGGATGGCCGCCGTTGACCGGCGTCTCCACGAGGTACATGTCGCCGACCTTCCGCTCGTCCTGCTGCTGCGTGGCGATCTTCTTGCCGTCCGGCGACCACGACAGCGATGGCGCCGCGCTCGACGTCCACCCGGCGTTGCTCGTCGCGTAGCCGAAGTTCTTCGCGCCGTCGGTCGTCAACTGGCGGTCCTGGCCAGTGGCGACATCGCGCACCCAGAGATTCCAATCGCAGATGAAGGCGGCCTTGCTCCCGTCCGGCGACATCGAAGCCGGGGGCGGACCGGACGTTCCCGTGACATTCGGTCCGCACGTCTTCGTGATCGCGAAGCCGCCGCGTCCGCCGCGGCCGCCGCCGCCACCGGCACGGCCACCGCGTCCGCCAGCGCCCGGCGCGCTCACGCCGCCGGATGGCGGCGTCGCCACGACTTCACGCGTCTTCTTCACCGGATCGATGACCACGTTCTCCGTACCGGTCAGCGTGGTCCGAACGTACCAGAAGCGGCCGTCCGGCAGCCAGGTCGGCGACACTGTGCCGCCGACGACCAGACCATTCAGGTTCGGCGCCAGCATCTTCGTCGCGCGATCGTAGTCGGCGGCGGTGAGCGCGCGCCGGTTTTGCGCAAAGACGACGGAGGTGCCGAGCACCAGGCAGAGAGCAACAACGCGGGCAGTGGAACGGGACATGTGGACTCCTGGATGAAGCGGAATCAGCGGACGAACCTGTTCGCCCGCTTGGCGACCTCGTCGCTGACTTTGCGCGCGGCGTTGCCGAGCGCCTTCCCCATCGGCGTCTTCTCCCACGCGACGTCGCCGGCATCGATGCCGCCGAGCGCCGTCGAGAAGTCCATGCCGACGCCGGTGTCTGACGCTTTGCCGTCGACATCGAACGAGTCGACGACTTTGCCCGTCGCCGGATCGACCAGATCCAAATGCAGCGACACCTCGGCGCTCGACCGGTCGATGCGTCCGCTGATGCCGACCGAGCTGAGCAGGCCGCCGGTGTTCGCGCTGTGCGACGTTTGCGACGTCGACGCGTCAACGACGGTGCCGACCAGAACGAGGCCGACATCGGCGCTCTTGCCGATCGTCGCGGCCTGCTCGCTCGGCACCGGGTGCGTGACCTCGGGCGGCAGCGTCAGCAACACGGGCGTCAGCTTCCGGCCCTTGATCATTTCAATGCGGATGAGCTTGGCGAGGGCGGTGCTGGCGGACGGCCCTGCGCCATCGACGCTCACGACATCGAATGGCAGGATGCCCGCGCGGATCGGCGCCGGCGCGGCGGCGGATGCGCCCAGGACACTCAGCAGGACGACCAAGGCGGCGGACACTGAACGCAGTCGATTCATCTCGGACTCCTCGAGGGGCAGGGCGATTCTAGACCAACCTCACCGGCTGCGCTCAAACACCTGCACGGCGCCCTGGCGGAACGCGCCCGGCGCGGGTGTCGCGAACGCGCGCCGCAATCCCCCAACCGGGCCGAGCGGCACGGCGCTGACACGCGGATCCCGCCCCACGATCGCGTGATGGCCGGGCTTCAGCTGTTCCAAATAGGAGGTGGCCGCCTCGTAGCTTGCGAAAGCCTTGAGCGACGACACCACGCGAGAGAGGCCCCTCCCCGGAATGTTCTCGGTCGTCCACGAGACG
>JAKALV010000201.1 GCA_021824055.1 Acidobacteriota bacterium | reverse complement strand
CAAAGGGGCAAAGGGGCAAAGGGGCAATGAAGAACTCAGAGACAGCCTGTCTCTAAGCTCTTCATTGCCCCTTTGGCTATTTGCCTCTTTGCCCCGTTAACCGGTGTCAGTCTCAAATGGGACTCATTTGGCAGCCGGATTGCAGCCACTATAAAGGTGATGACTGCCCCGGAACCCGCTCTGACCCCGCTGCTCCGGCCTCGCTCGATCGCCGTGGTCGGCGTCTCTCAAAATCGCTCGGGAATCGGCCGCCGGATCTTTGACTGCCTGCTGGCCGCGAAATATCGCGGCGGGATATTTCCCATCAACCGAGACGGGGCGGCGGTGGAGAGCTATCCCGGATTCAAGTCGGTCCAGGATGTCGGCGCGCCGATCGACCTGGCCGTGATCGCCGTGCCGCGTCCGGCGGTGGCCGCCGTGGTGGATCAGTGCGCGGCGGCGGGCGTGAAAGCCCTGGTGGTGATCACGGCGGGCTACGCCGAGGCCGGCGCGGAAGGGCGGACGCTTCAGGATCAGTTGGTCGCAACGGTCCGCAAAGCGGGCATGCGCATGGTGGGACCCAACTGCATGGGCGTCCTCAACGCGCAAGCCGACGCGTCGATGAACGCGTCCTTCTCGCCCATCTTCCCGCCGCCCGGCGGGCTGGCGCTGTCGTCGCAGAGCGGCGCGCTCGGCATGGTCATCCTGTCGCTGGCCACCAAGCGGCACGTCGGCTTGTCCAGTTTCATCAGCGTCGGCAACAAGGCGGACGTCTCGAGCAACGACCTCCTCGAGTACTGGGAGAGCGACGATGCGACGAAGGTGATCGCGCTGTATCTCGAGTCGTTCGGCAATCCGCGCCGCTTTGCCAATCTGGCTCGACGGATCGGCCGCCGCAAGCCGATCATCGCCGTCAAGGCGGGCCGCACGCGCGCAGGATCGCAGGCCGCCGGCAGTCACACGGCGGCGCTCGCGGCCAACGAGACCACCGTGGCCGCCTTGTTCCATCAGACCGGCGTGATTCGCGCCGACACCATCGACGAGATGTTCGATCTGGCGGCCTGTCTCACCGCGCAGCCGCTGCCGCGCGGTGGACGCGTGGCGATCGTCACCAACGCGGGTGGCCCCGGCATCCTGGCCGCCGACGCGTGCGAGGCCGCGGGATTGTCGGTGGTGCGGTTCAGCGAGTTCACGCACGCCCGCCTGCAGGCGCTCCTGCCGGCCGTGCCCACGATCGCGAATCCCGTCGACATGATCGCGTCGGCCGGGCCGGAGGAATACGAGCGCACGGTCGACACGGTGCTGCGCGCCGGGGAAACGGATGCGCTGATCATTCTGTACACGCCGGTGGATCCATCGGGCGCAAAGGACGTCGTCGATGCGATGGGCCGAGGGATCGTCTCGGCCCGCGCGGCGGGCGCGACGGGCAAGCCGATCCTCGCGTGCCTGATGGCGGGCGACAGCCTCGGCCGCCTTGAGTTCAACGGTGAGCAGATTCCTGTCTATGAATTCCCCGAGAATGCCGCGCGCGCGCTTGGCAAGGTGGTCTCCTACGCGCGATGGCGCGAGACGCCGCTGGGCGCGGCGCGGGAGTTTCCCGATGTCAGCCCGAAAGCGGCGCGCGCCGTCTGCCAGTCGGTGGCTGCCACGCGCGGGCAGAGTTGGCTGACGGAAGAGGAAATGCGTCGCGTGCTCGCGGCGTTCGGCGTATCGCTCGCGCCGACGGCGTTTGCGAAGACGGCCGACGCGGCGGCCGAGTGTGCCGACGCCATGGGATATCCCGTGGTCGCCAAGCTGGTATCGAGCCGCGTGACGCACAAGAGCGACCTCGGCGGCGTACTCCTGAATCTCGACGATCGCGATGCCGTGCGTGCGGCCTTCGAGACACTATCGGCGTCCGCCCGGGATCACGGCGTGCCCTTCGATGGCGTGTCGGTGCAGGCCATGGTGAGCACGCAGAACGGCGGCGTCGAGACGATGATCGGCGTGGTGCACGACCGGTTGTTTGGGTCCATCATTGGATTCGGCCTGGGTGGTACGGACGTTGAAGTGCTGGGCGACATGCACTTCCGCCTGGCGCCGTTGGCCGGGCAGGACGTGAGCGAATTGATCGCCGAGACCCGCGCCAGCCGTCTGCTGGCGGCGCGTCGGGGCAAGCCGGAGGCTGATCTGGAGGCGCTCCGCGACCTGTTGTCGCGCATCTCCGCGCTGGCGCAGGCCGTGCCCGAGATTCGCGAGCTCGACCTCAATCCCGTCATCGTCAAGGCCGCGGGCCAGGGCTGCCATATCGTCGATGCCCGCATCCGCGTATTTCCAGCCGCCGGCTGAACGGCCATCCGCCGGTCGCGACACGGAGGGCGTCATGACCATCGTCACGATCGAACGGCACGTGAAGAAGATCAACGACCGCGTGGCCGCCGGCAATCGGGCGCGGCTCAACGAGGCGCGGCTTTTCGCGGTGAACGTCCTCAGCGCGCCGGGCGCCGGCAAGACGAGCTTGCTCGAGCGCACCATCGAGCACCTGCAGCCACGGCTTCGCATCGGCGTCATCGCCGGCGACGCGCAGACCGACTTTGACGCGCGCCGGCTGGCCCGCTACGACCTGCCCGTCGTCCGGATCCTCATGCATGGAGGCTGTCATCTGGACGCGAAGCTTGTGGAGCGCGCGCTTGATGAAATCGACCTCGACGCGCTGGATCTGCTGCTGATCGAGAACGTCGACAACCTGATGTGTCCGGCGGGCGTCGACCTGGGCGAGCAGCTCCGCGTCGTGGTGGTCAGCACGGACGGCGGCGCGGAGCGGTTGCTGCAGTACCAGCCGGCGCTCGGCAGCGCCGCGGCGCTCGTGATCAACAAGACCGATCTGGTGCCGTTCAGCCACATTGACGTGAAGGCGATGCAGGACCAGGCACAGCAGGTCAACCCTGGACTCGCCGTCTTCGCGACGTCCTGCACGACCAACGCGGGCGTGCCCGAGTGGGGCGACTGGCTCGCGCGGCATGTGTCCAGAGATACGACAGCGTAATGACCGGCGATTCCACAGGGGTGGTAGCCTGTTAACAACGATTCACGGTGGAGAAGGAGAAGATGATGAGAACGCGAACGGCTTTTGCATTGGTGCTGGTGCTGGCGGCGGCGACGGCCGCGATCATGGCGGCGCCGCGGGCGACGCTGGTGTTACGAAACGGCGATCGCATTCAGACGGAGCTGATCGATCTGGGCGGCGTGGGCTTCACGATCAGGTCGGGAGATCGGAACGAGACCATCGCCGCCAACGAGGTGGCGTTGGTTGACTTTGCGGGCGGCGCGCAGCCGCAGAACGAGATTGCCAGGATGCAGGACGGCGCGCCGTTCATCGTGCTCAGAAACGGCGACATCGTGGCGGGCCGGCTCACGGATATCGGCGGCACGGACCCGTTGCGCCTGACCGTGCGCACGAACAGCGGCAACGAGGACTTCAACTCCAACGAAGTGGCGCGGATCTTCCTGGCCAAGTGGGACGGGATGCCGTCGGCGGCGCCTCAGTCGGGCAACACCACCGCGCGCGGGCAGGGGCGCGGCCAAGGGCAGGCGCAGGGTCAGGCCCAGGGACAGGCGCAGGGACGAAGCCGCCCGGGCCAGGTGCAAAGTCAGGCGATCTCGATTCCGGCGAACCAGTGCTGGACCAACACCGGCATTTATGTGTTTGCGGGTCAGAGCGTCTCGTTCGTGGTGTCGGGCGAGATTCAGCTCAGCAGCGATCCCAACGATCTGGCCACCGCGGCCGGTTCGAAGACCGGACGTTACGCGCGCAACGCGCCGCTGCCCAACGATCTCGCCGGCGCGCTGATCGGGCGTGTCGGCAACCGGCGGCCGTTCGGCATCGGCGACCAGCGTCAGGCGCTGAGCATGCCCGAGGCGGGCGACCTCTGGCTGGGGATCAACGACGACCGCTGCCAGGACAACAGCGGCGAGTTCCGCGTGACGATCAACGACCACCGATGATCGACGATCCCGGCCGGCTGCTCGGCCTGCTGTTCAGGAGCCACCCCTGGCACGGCGTTCCGATCGGAACGCGCGCGCCGGAGGTGGTGACGTGCTTCATCGAGATCGTGCCGGCCGATCGCGTGAAGTACGAGATCGACAAGCCGACGGGCTATCTCAAGGTCGACCGCCCGCAGCTCTATTCGAACATTTGTCCGGCGCCGTACGGGTTTCTGCCGCAGACGTATTGCGGCGCGCGCGTCGGCGCGTTGTCGGCGGAACGCACGCATCGAGCCGGGCTGATGGGCGACGGCGATCCCCTGGATGTGTGCGTGCTCACCCAGACCGCGATCACGCACAGCGACATCCTGCTGCAGGCCCGCCCGATCGGCGGCATCCGGATGCTCGATGGCAACGAGGCCGACGACAAGATCATCGCCGTGCTCGAGGGTGACGGGTTGTACGGCGGCTGGAGCGACCTGTCGGATGTGCCGAAAGCGGTCGTCGATCGCCTCGCGCACTACTTCGAGACGTACAAACTGGCGCCCGGCGCCACGACCAAGCCGATCGAGATCACGCACCTGTTCGACCGGGATGAGGCGCATCTGATCATTCGCCGCGCCCAGGAAGACTACTCGGAGAAATTCGGCGCCCTGCAGAAGCAGCTGGCCGACGCGCTGGCGTGATTCCGGAAGCCACGTCAACCTGATTCAGTTCGCGCGCGGCCGGAACACGCTCACATACGCGTCCACGGTGAGCTCGAGGCGGGACAATTCTTCGATCGCCGCCTTGGTGGCCCGGCTGATGTGCCAGTAGTACGGCGTCATCGCCAGCAGGTTCAGGATCTGCGCCCGCGAGTCCAGGACGATGGGATAGCGCACGCGCGTGGAGGCGGTCTGTTCGAAGCGCGTGTCGTTGGCCATCAGCGCCGGCGTTTGCGGATGCGGCTTCACCGATGTGTAGATGATGATCCGGAGCGCGTCCAGGTGATCCGGGCCCGGCGTGACCGTGACGAGCGCCCCATCGTCGCGGATGACGCGGCCGACGTCGGCGGCGTCGATCGGCGCGAACACGCTCAGGACCGCGTCCAGCGACTGCGGCTGAAACGGACTGTGATGCAGACTGGCCACGATCCATGTGATGTCGCGGTTGTAGGTCGTGGCCATCTTGATGCCCGGACGTGAGATGTCCACGCCGTAACAGCCAATGGCCGGCGAGAGTGCCTGGAGCGCCGTGTTCAGCCGGGCCGTGAAGAACCCCTCGCCGCACCCGAGGTCGGCGACGTTGCCGTAGGGCCGGCCGGGCACGATCTCCGCCACCGCCGCGCTGGCGGCCGCGGCCATCGGGTCGTAGAATCCGCCCTGCAGAAATTCGCGCCGGCTGCGCATCATGGCCAGACCGTCGCCCGGCTCGGCGGACTGCTTCTTGTTCGAAAGCAGTAGATTCAGGTAGCCGCTCCGCGCGCGATCGAAGCTGTGCCGGTTGGGGCAAACCGCCGCCGTGGCGCCGAGCGTGAGTTCGGCCGCGCACACCGGGCAGGCCAGGGCAGTCTTCATCACTACAGTCTCCTCGAGAAGGTTGCCGGCCCAAAGGCACCTGGGCTGACGTAGGCGGCGGGCTTCAGCCCGCCGCTCGGACCGCAGGGCTGAAGCCCTGCGGCCACGTCAACCTAGAACTCCGTGTGCTCGGTGCGGCGGATGATCTCGTCCTGCAGCGCTTCGGACAGATCGCAGAAGTAGTCGCTGTACCCGGCGACCCGCACGATCAGGTCGCGATGCTCCGCGGGGTTGGCCTTGGCCTCCCGGAGCGTCTCGGCCGTGACAACGTTGAACTGCATGTGGTGGCCGTCGAGCTTGAAGTACGACCGGACCAGGCTGTGCAGGTTGTCGATGCCGGCGTCGCCCGCGAGCAGGCTCGGCGTGAACTTCATGTTGAGCAGCGTGCCGCCCGTCTTGATGTGGTCCATCTTGGCCGCCGACTTCAGCACGGCCGTCGGGCCGTGGCGATCGGCGCCCTGCACCGGGCTGATGCCCTCGGAGACCGGCTGGCCCTCGCCGCGCCCGTCCGCGGAGGCGAGACACACCTCGCCGAAGTAAACGTGGCAGGTTGTCGGCAGCATCTCGAGCCGGTACGCGCCGCCCTTGCCGTTCGGCCGCCCGTCGATTGCCGTGAACAACATGCGGAATGTCGCCGTCATCAGCGCATCCGCGCGGTCATCGTCATTCCCGTACTTGGGTGTCTTGTTGACCAGGCGCTG
>JAKALV010000200.1 GCA_021824055.1 Acidobacteriota bacterium | reverse complement strand
TGCTGACCGGCATGGTGGCCGCGTGGTTCGCGCAGCTGCTCGACGCGGAGGCCGCCTGCAAGCTCTCGGTGTACCTGCACGGCCTGGCGGGCGATCTGGCGGAAGCCGACGAGGGTGAAGTGGCGATGACGGCCAACGACATCATCGCGCGGCTCGGCGACGCGGTGATGGAGCTCGTCGCGCGCAAGAAGCGCCCGTCCGCCTGATGTGATGGCCGCCGAAGTCTCGCGATCCGAGGCCGAGACGGAAGCGCTCGGGCGCGCGTTCGCCGCCACGCTTAACGCGGGCGACGTCGTCCTGCTCGAGGGGCCGCTGGGCGCGGGGAAGACGGCCTTCGTGCGCGGCATGGCGCGCGGCCTGGGCGCCAACGCCGGCGATGTCTCGAGTCCGACCTTCACGTTGTTGCAGGAATACGCCGGCCGCCTCACGCTCTTCCACGCCGATCTCTATCGGCTCTCTCCGCGTGAAGTGGATGAACTGGGCCTCAGCGAACTCTCGACCGGCGGCGTCCTCGCCGTGGAATGGCCCGAACGCTGGACCTCGCCGCCCCGCGACGCGATCCGCGTCACCATCGCCAAGGGCGACGACGACCTCAGATCAATCACTTGGACTTGATCCTCGCCCTGGGACCCAGGACCCAGAGGACCTGGAACGGAGGCGGACCCTGGACCTTGGACTCTGAACCTTGGACGACGGATTACTATTCCACCCTGTAGTTCGGAGCTTCCTTCGTGATGATCACATCGTGGACGTGGCCCTCGCGCACGCCGGCCTGCGTGACGCGGATGAGCTCCGCTTCGGCCTGGAGCGTGGGGATGTCCTTGCAGCCCGTGTAGCCCATGCCGGCGCGCAGGCCGCCCATGAGCTGATGGATCATCGCGGCCACCGAGCCCTTGTGCGCCACGCGGCCTTCGATACCTTCCGGCACGAGCTTGTCGGTGTTGTCGCGCGGCACTGACTTCGCGCCCTCGAGGTCGTACTCGTCCTGGAAGTACCGGTCGCGGCTGCCGCGGCGCATCGCCCCAAGCGAGCCCATGCCGCGGTACTCCTTGAAGCTGCGGCCCTGATACAGGATGATCTCGCCCGGACTCTCGTCCGTGCCGGCAAACAAGCTGCCGATCATCGCGGCGTTTGCGCCCACCGCCAGCGCTTTCACGATGTCGCCCGAGTAGCGGATGCCGCCATCGGCGATGATCGGAATGTCGTGCTCCGCCGCGGCCTGGGCGCACGCGGCGATCGCGCCGATCATCGGCACGCCGATGCCCGCCACCACGCGCGTGGTGCAAATGGACCCCGCGCCGATGCCGACCTTCACGGCGTTCACGCCGCGCTTGATGAGATCGACCGTCGCGCCGGCCGTCGCCACATTGCCCGCGATCAGATCCACGTCCGGGAACTTCTCACGGATCTGGGCGACGATGTCGAGCACGCCCTGCGAATGGCCGTGCGCGGTGTCGATCACCAGCACGTCCACATGCGCCGCGACGAGCGCGGCCGCCCGGTCGAACGTGTCTTTCGCGATGCCGATCGCCGCGCCGACGCGCAGCCGGCCGAGCTCGTCCTTGCACGCGTTCGGATAGCGGATGAGTTTCTGGATGTCCTTGACGGTGATCAGTCCGCGCAGCCGGTAGTCCTTGTCGACGACCAGCAGCTTCTCGACCTTGTGCTGGTGGAAGATCTCGCGCGCGGTCTCGAGCGTGGTGCCCACGGGCACCGTGACGAGATGCTCCTTCGTCATGATGTCGCTGATGGGGCGGTCGGGCCGGTTTTCGAACCGGAGATCGCGGTTGGTCAGAATCCCGACGAGCTTGCCGTCTTTGCTGCCGTCGTCGGTGATCGGCACGCCGCTGATGCGGAACTGCTTCATCAGCTCGAGCGCCTCGTAAATCCGGTGCGTGGGCGAGAGCGTGATCGGGTTGACGATCATGCCGCTCTCCGAGCGCTTCACGCGGTCGATTTCGTTGGCCTGATCGTCGATGCTGAGGTTCTTGTGGACGATGCCGATGCCGCCCTGCTGAGCCATCGCGATGGCCAGGCCGCTTTCGGTGACCGTGTCCATGGCCGCCGAGAGGATCGGCACGTTCAATTTGATCCGCTTCGTCAGCCGCGAGCTGTAATCCACCTGGCTGGGCAGCACCTGCGAGTGCCGCGGCACCAGCAGGACATCATCAAACGTGAGGACTTCCGGAAGCCCCGCCTGTACCTGTTGCGCCGCACCCAGCCGCGTTTTCATTTATGCCCCATGACACTTCTTGTATTTCTTCCCCGACCCGCACCAGCACGGGTCGTTTCTGCCGACTTTCGGTTCGTCGCGCCGCACCGTCTTGATCGGGGCATCGTCGCCGCCGATCCGCGCCGGCTGCGGCGGGCCGCTCGGCGGCGCCGCGCCGCGCGGCATGCCGGACGGCGCCGACGTGCTGCTGCCGCCCGAGAAGTTCATCTGCATCGGCTTGCGCTGTGGCTGGCGCACGGGCGCGGAAATGGCCGGCGCCGCGCCGTCCGCCTCGTTCGCCGGCATCGGACGGAGCCGCCACAGGTACCGCACCATCTCTTCGTCGATCCGGTCCTTCATCGCCTGGAAGAGATTGAAGCTCTCTTTCTTGTACTCGACGAGCGGATCGCGCTGGCCGTAGCCGCGCAGACCGATGCCTTCCTTGAGGTGGTCGAGGCTGTAGAGGTGGTCCTTCCACTGCGCGTCCACGATCTGGAGCATGATGTCGCGCTCCACGCGGCGCAGGATCTCCGGCGCGATCAGCTTCTCCTTGCTCTCGTACTCCGCCAGCGCCAGGTCGATGAGCTTGTTGCTCATGTCGGCGGGGGAGAGCGAGCCGAGATCGAGCGCGTCCACCGCCGCGGCCTCCACGCCGAAGGACTCGCTGAACGCGTTGGCCAGCGCCGTCAGGTCCCACTCGTCCGGGTCCGTGTCCTTGCCGGCGTGCGTGGCCACCAGGTTGTCGATCAGATCCTCGGCCAGCGAAATCAGATACTGCCGCGTGTCGACGCTGCCTTCCTCGTCGATCTTGATCGAGCCCTCGAGCAGTTCGCGGCGCAGCGCGTATACGTTCTCGCGCTGCTTGTTCATGACGTCGTCGTACTCGAGCAGATGCTTGCGGGTGGCGAAGTTCTGCGCCTCCACCTGCTTCTGCGCGCGCTCGATGGCCTTGCTGACCATGCCGTGTTCGATCGGCACGCCCTCTTCCATGCCGAGCGTCTTCATCATGCCGGCGATGCGCTCCGAGCCGAAGATGCGCATCAGGTCGTCTTCGAGCGACAGGTAGAAGTGGGACGAGCCCGGGTCGCCCTGGCGGCCGGCGCGGCCGCGCAGCTGATTGTCGATGCGCCGCGCCTCGTGCCGCTCCGTGCCGATGATGTGCAGGCCGCCGTTCTTGACCACCTGCTCATGCTCGGCCGTGGTCTCCAGCCGGAAGGCTTCGAAGATCCGCTCGTAGTCCTTCCGCGACACGCGGTAGAAGCTCTCGAGATGGAAGAAGTAGATGAACTCCTCGTCGTCGACGAAGCGTTCCTCGCCCTTCGGCAGCCGCTCGGCCACCTGTTCGGCGAGGCACTGCTGCCGCGTCATGAACTCGGCGTTGCCGCCGAGCAGGATGTCGGTGCCGCGGCCCGCCATGTTCGTGGCGATCGTGACCGTGCCCAGCCGGCCGGCCTGCGCCACGATCTCGGCTTCCTGCGCGTGGTACTTGGCGTTGAGGACGACGTGCTTGATGCCGTGACGCTTGAGGAGATTTGAGAGTTTCTCGGACTTCTCGATCGACACCGTGCCGACCAGGACCGGACGGCCCTCGGCCTGCTTGGCCTTGATGTCCGTGGCGATCGCTTCGCTCTTCTCGCGGTCGGTCCGGTACACGCTGTCCGGCTCCTCGACGCGCACCAGCGGGCGGTTCGTCGGGGCGATGATCACGTCGAGGTTGTAGATCTTGGCGAATTCCTCGGCCTCGGTGTCGGCCGTGCCGGTCATGCCGGAGAGCTTCTTGTACTTGCGGAAGTAATTCTGGAAGGTGATGGTCGCGAGCGTCTGATTCTCGCGCTCGATCTTGACCTTTTCCTTGGCTTCCACGGCCTGGTGCAGGCCGTCGCTCCAGCGGCGGCCGGGCATCAGGCGGCCGGTGAACTCGTCGACGATGACCACCTGGCCCTCGTTGATCATGTAATCAACGTCGAGGCGGAACAGCGAGTGGGCGCGCAGCCCCTGCTGCACGTGGTGGAGCAGCGGCATGTTCACCGGATCGTAGAGGCCGTTCGAGCCGGGCGCCAGGCGATGCGCGAGCATCTCTTCGGCCTTGACCATGCCGGTCTCGGTGAGCTGCACCGTCTTGTGCTTTTCGTCCACCAGGTAGTCGCCGGTGGTCTCGAGCGCTTCGCGGTCTTCCGCCTTCACGTTGCCCTGCGTCACCGCGCCGGGCTTGAGTTTCGGGATGATGCGGTCGACTTCGTAATAGAGGTCCGTCGACTCTTCCGCCGGGCCCGAGATGATGAGCGGCGTGCGCGCTTCGTCGATGAGGATGCTGTCCACCTCGTCGACCACGGCGAAGTGATGCCCGCGCTGCACGTACTGCGACAGGTCGAACTTCATGTTGTCGCGCAGGTAGTCGAAGCCGAATTCGTTATTGGTGCCGTAGGTGATGTCGGCGCGGTAGGCCACCTGCCGCTCGGCGTCGTTCAGGTCGTGCTGGATGACGCCGACCGACATGCCGAGGAACCGGTACACGCGGCCCATCCACTCCGAGTCGCGCCGGGCGAGGTAGTCGTTCACCGTCACCACGTGCACGCCCTTGCCTTCGAGCGCGTTGAGGTACACCGGCAGGGTCGCCACGAGCGTCTTGCCCTCGCCCGTCTTCATTTCGGCGATCCGCCCGTGGTGCAGGACCATGCCGCCGATCAGCTGGACGTCGAAGTGGCGCATGTTCATCACGCGCTTGCCGGCCTCGCGGACCACCGCAAAAGCCTCGGGCAGAATGTCGTCGAGCGATTCGCCCTGTTCCACCCGCAGGCGGTAGGCGGCGGTCTTCGCCTTGAGCTCGGCATCCGTGAGCGGCGCGATGCCGGCTTCCAGCTCGTTGATCCGAGCCACGAGGGGCCACAGCCGCTTGAGTTCGCGGTCGTTCTGGGTGCCGATGAATTTCGCGAGGAACTTGTTGATCATGTGTGGTCGCAGGCACCCCACGCCGCGGTTTCCTCAACGGGGGATTCCATCAATAGTAGGGGAGTGGTCTGGGAGCGTCAACCCGAGCGCGGGGCGCGCCGTTACTGCCGGGCGAGCAGTTTCAACGGATTGATGCGTTCGCCGTTGAGCAGGATCTCGTAGTGCAGGTGCGCGCCGGTGGTCCGGCCCGTCGCGCCGACGTAACCGATGATCTGGCCGCGATGCACCGTCTGGCCCGCGGAGACGACGATGCGCGAGAGATGCCCGTATTTCGTGGACATGCCGTAGCCGTGCTTGACCAGAATCATGTTGCCGTAGTCGCCCATCCATCCGGCGGTTTCGATCGTGCCGTCGGCGGTGGCCTTCACCGGCGTGCCGTATTCCGCGGAGATGTCGAGGCCGGGGTGGAAGTCGGCGCCGCCGTTGATCGGGTCCTGACGCGAGCCGAAGGCCGACGACAACCAGCCAATCACCGGCCAGATCGACGGCGTGGCCGCCGCCAGCGCCTGCTGGCGTTCGACGCCCGTGCGCACGGTGTCGAGGCGGTTTTCAAGCGCGCCGAGCAGGTCCTTCAGGATGTTCAGCGTGGAGGCCGTGGCCGTGTCCGGCTGGGGCTTGGCGGCCGACGCGGTATCCACCGGCATGAGCATCGGCGCGCCGCCCATGGCGCGCGCCTTGACCATCGACGGCAGATTCTCGATCGCGTCGCGCGACGACGGGTCGAGCTGCGCCTGGTCGGTGAGATCGGTCATGGCGCCCTGCAGCGTGGAGATCTGCAGAGCCAGTTCGCCGGTGGCCACCTTATAACTGTCGTTTTCGAGATGCAGGGCCGCGTTGCT
This sequence comes from Acidobacteriota bacterium, assembly GCA_021824055.1. Classification (GTDB taxonomy): domain Bacteria; phylum Acidobacteriota; class Vicinamibacteria; order Vicinamibacterales; family SCN-69-37; genus SCUN01. The sequence goes on along the minus strand of JAKALV010000200.1, from coordinate 262 downwards.
GGCCTCGAGCGACTGAATTTCCGCGCGCGCCGACCAGCGGGCGCCAAGGCCGATCAGCACGGGAATCGACAGGATGCTGGCGATGACGATGAGCGCCGGGCGCCGCGCAAACGTCAACCGCCGGACGGATCCCGTCTGGCGGTTGGCGATCAGGAGCGAGTAGCGGGGTGAGCTCATCTTCTTCAAAATCTTCGGAAGTGTAACATCGGCAAGGACATCCGGCCAACCTTAAAGACTTTGGGCGCCTGCCATTTGGTCCCCG
>JAKALV010000199.1 GCA_021824055.1 Acidobacteriota bacterium | reverse complement strand
AAGTTCGGCCCTCCGTACAGCCTACGTCTGGCGGACTACAACCTTGCGGAAAGTGGGCCAGCTATTTCAGGATCAGCGCAGCGGCTCGAACAGCTGCGTCGGCCGCTGAAACTCGAGCGGCATGATGCCGATCACGCGGAAAATGTCGCCGTCGATGGCGAGGCTCCGGCCCAGCACGCCGGGGTCGCCGGCGAATCGCTCCTTCCAGTAGCCGTAGCCCAGCACGACCACCTTCTCCCCGCCGGGCGCATCCTCTTTTTCGGTAAACCAGCGGCCGATCATCGGCGACGTCTTGAACACCGCCGGCACGGTCCAGGTCGTGCGCGCCATCGTCACGCGCTCGGCATCACCCATGCCGGTGACGACGGCGGTGCGGTTGCTGATGCCGGCCATTTCCTCGAACACGTTGTTGCGCGTGCGCCAGTCGACGAACTTCGTGTACGACGCCGGGCATGTCTTGCACGCCGGCTGAACGTCATAGACGACCACCATGCGATCCGCGTCCGGGTACGGCAGCGGCTTCAGCAGCACGCCGTAGAACACGCTGAACACCGCGGTGGTGATGCCGATGCCGAGGGCAAACGCCAGGACGGCCAGCGCGGTGGTGCCGCGGATGCGTCGCAGGGCGCGGAGACTCGAGCGCAGATCGTTGACCAGCGGTCCCATGCTGCGTTCAGACGAGACGGCGCGCCGCCGCGTTGTCTGGGGCGACGCCTAGTGCGTGAGACCGTAGATGATGTAGTTCACGCCCAGCTGGTACGCCTCGTTCGACTGGTCCACCGAGAACATGCCCGTGGCCGAGAATTCCCAGAACTGCGAGACGTCGGTGTTGAAGTTGATGATGGCCATCAACCGCTTTGTCGGATCGTTGTCCTCGTAGATGCCGCGGATCACCGGGGCGCCGCCGTCGTAGGCCTGCGGCAGGACGTTGAAGGAATTGATATCGAAGAACACGTGGAAGATCGGGTCCGCCGGCGTGAGGTCGATCATCTTCGCGCCGGGCAGGACGCGCGCCATGTTGGATTCGAACTGCTCCCAGCCGCCGCCGCCGCGCGGCGGCGGGCGGAAATCGTCGAAGATCACAAAGCCGCCCTTGTTCAGGTACGCGCCCAGCGCAACCGCCTCGGCGTCGTTGAGCTCCCAGTAGCCGGCTTCGGTCATGTACGCCACCGGATACTCGTCGAGCTCCGGATCGTCCACGCTGAACACGTTCGACGCGTCCATGCGCGGATGCACCATCGTCAGTGACTCGAGAATCTCCGAGAGGTTCACTTCAGCCTGGCTGTAGCCGTGCGCCCAAGCCGGCTCGCCACGGTAGTAGTAACCGCCGGGGCCGACGGTGTACTTCAGCCGCGCGAAGGTGAATCGTGCGTCGTATTTGACGTTGTTGATGGTCGGCTCGAACGCGCCGCCGAAGTTTCGGAACCGGCCCTGCGCGAAGCCCAGCTCAACGCAGCAGACAGCTATCGCCAGCCCCAGCCACACTCTTCGTGAAGGCCGAGCCCGGATGCGCCAATTTGTGGGCACGGATGGAGTGTAAACTCAACAGCCAGATCATAACTTAATGTTATTTAATGTTCAGCCGGCACGACGTGAACGCTACGCCCCATCGTCATCTTCATCGCGCAGTCGCGCACGGTCGATCTGCGCATGCACGAGCTCGGTGAGGCTGCCCTTCCTGACGCGAACGGCGCCGGAATCCAGGTCGCCGATGGCCCCGCCCAGCGCAACCTCGAGACCCGCGGATTTTGAGAATCCCAGCTTCTGGCTCGCGTACACGCTCCGATGCCCAACGATGAGGAACGCGGTGGCCGCGGCCAACGCGGCGTAGACACCTTCGGGCGCCGGCAGCACTTCGATGGCCATGACCGCGGCGGCCAGCGGCGTATTCGCCGCGGCCGCGAGCACGGACACAAATCCGAATGCGGCAAGCAGGCTCGGCGACACGCCGAAGACGGCCGCCAGCGCGGCGCCACTGGTCGCGCCCACGAAGAAGATCGGCGTGACGATGCCGCCGCTGCCGCCCGTTTCGAGCGTCACGGCCGTTGCCACGATCTTGATCACGAACATCGCGGCGCCCGCCTTCAGGGTGCCGGCGAGCACGCCGTCAATGGTGTCCACGCCGAGCCCGGCGTACCGGTCTCCGGCGGCGAGGTAGATCGCCACGAGCGCCACGCCGCCCGCCCCGGCCACGAGGTACGGATGCGGATCAAATCGGCGAACCGCGCGCTCGAGTCCGCGAAGCGACTCGATAAGGATCAGGGCCACAATCCCGAACGCCGCGCCCGACACAATCGACACCAGAATGATCTTCACCTGGCCCATCGAGCCAAACGCGTCCTGCAGGGCGGGAAACGGCGGATGCGCACCGCACGCCAGGTGCGCGACGATGCCGGCGACCAGCGAGGGAAAGATCACGGAGTAGTCGAGGCGACCCAGGTACAAGACTTCGATGCCGAAGATGGCGCCGGAGACCGGCGTGCCGAACACGGCGGCGAAACCGGCACTGATGCCGCAGATGACCAATCGGCGGCGGTCATCGTCGGAAAGTCGAAGCACGTCCGCGAACAAGCTCGTCAGCGATGCGCCGATCTGCGCGGCCGGTCCTTCCTTGCCGACGGATCCGCCAAAAGCCAGGGTCAATACGGTGGCGGCGAGTTTTACCGGCGCGACCCGCCAGTTGATGCGTCCCGACCGCTGATGAACGGCCGCAATGACTGCTTCGGTCCCGTGCCCGCGCGCGTCCGGCGCGAAGGTCCTGATCAACCACGCGCAGAGCGGCAGCGCGATCGGCAGCAGCAAAAAGGGTGGAAACGCGCCGCGGGTCAGGCTCCGGGCCGCGTCGCCGGCCCACACCAGAGACCACAGAAACCCGCGGGTGGCCAATCCCACGCACAGCCCGGCCGCCGCACCAAGCGATGCCCACTTCAAGGTGCTGATGAGAAGCGCGGTGTGTTCCGTGTACCAACGCACCTCGTCCGAGAGACGCGGTGTATCGGCTTCAGCGCGCATGCGCCAATGATACCGGACCGTCAGAGCTCGGTGTACTTCCGCATGCTGCCGCGCGCCTTGTCGGCGGGGTATTTCACGGCGTTGACGTCGATCTTCCTGCGGGCGGCGCCCGCCAGGTCGACGTCGAGCTTGTCGGCGATGCGGACCAGGTACAGCAGCACGTCGGCGATCTCTTCCGCGACGGCCGCGCGCTTCTCCGGAGGCAGCGCGGCGGAGTCCTCGTCCTTGAGCCACTGGAAATGTTCGAGCAGTTCGGCCGCCTCGACGATCAGCGCGGCCGCCAGATTCTTCGGCGAGTGAAACTGATCCCAGTCGCGCTCGGCGGCAAAGCGGCGCAAGCGGTCGCGAAGATCGATCAGATCGGACGCCATCGGACCTCCAGCGGCGGAGTGTACCAAAGCCGCGCCGCGCCGCCCCGCCGCCGCTGAGGCCCCGTTCCATCCAGCGGGTGCTCCTCGAGCCGTTCTCTGCTATCGTCTCTGTCGATTGAAAACATTTGATCGCGGCATTATTGACGGCCCTCTTCAGAAGGCCGTCTGGAAGCTGGCGTGGCCGACGATGCTCCAGAACATCATCGGCGGCATGCAGGGCGTGGTCGACCACGCCATGGTGGGCCACTACGTGGGCCACGCGGGCAACGCCGCGATCGGCGTCAGCGTGCAGCTGTGGATTCTCGTGATCGTGTTCATCAGCTCGGTGTTCACCGGCATGGGCGTCCTGGTGGCGCGCTTCGCCGGCGCCGGCAATGCCGAGGCGGTCAACCGCACGGTGTACCAGGCGTTTCTCGCCGCGGTGATCATGGCGGTGTTCGTCATGGCGCCGGTCGGCTACCTCGCCGCGCCGCTGCTGCTGAACGTGGTCAACGCGGCGCCCGAGGTGCAGCACGTGGCGCTGCCGTTCCTGCGCATCATGCTGGTGTTCAGCTTCGGCATGCTGCTCTTCTTCATGGTCAGCGGCGCGCTCAGGGCCGCCGGCGACGCGAAGACGCCGCTGCGCCTCGGCGTCATGCTGACCGTGCTCAATATCTGCTTCAACGTGATGCTGATCGGCGGCCTCGGCCCCATCCCGTCGTTCGGCGCCACCGGGGCCGCGATCGGCACCACGCTCGCGAGCGGCATCACGGGACTTGTCGCCATGTGGCTGTTGTTCACGGACCGGCTCGTGGTGAAGTTCACGCGCACGATGTCGTTCAGGCCCGACTGGGCGATCATCCGCGAGCTGTTCAGGTTCGGCCTGCCGGCCGGCGTGCAGGGCATCGCGATGAACGTCGCCGGCGTGCTGCTGGTGCGCTTCATCGGCTCGCTGCCGACCAGCGCCGACGCGCAGGCCGCATACGCGGTGGGATACACCGAGCTGTTCTCGATGATCACGTGGACGTCGGTGGGACTGATGGGCGCGGCCGCCGCAGTCGCGGGGCAGAATCTGGGCGCCGGCAAACCCGAGCGCGCGGCGCAGTCGGCGGTGGCGGCGGCCAGGATCGGCGTGGGCGTCGCATCCGTGGTGGGGCTCGCCTTCGTCCTGGCGCCCGGCCCGTTGCTGAGCGTGTTCAATCTGAATGACGGCGTCGCCGGACAAATCGGACGCCAGTTGCTCGCGTACCTCGCGGTGTCGGGGTTGTTTGTCACGGTGGCGCTGTCGTTCACGGGCGCGCTGCAGGGCACCGGCGACACGAAGAGCCCGCTCTATATTTCGATCGTGTCGCAGGTGGTGGTGCCGATCGGCATCTGCACGTTCTACCAGAGTTTCACCGGCGCCCGCGGCCTGCACGCCAGCGACATCTGGCTGGCCATCGTCTGCGGCCATGCCACCCGCGCCACGCTGAGCGTGCTTCGCTTCCGCCAGGGCGGATGGAAGAACATCGCGGTCAAGGCGCCGGCATAGCGGGGCGCGGAGGATGCGCGGGACGAGCAGGAATGGTAAGTTCAGCGCCATGACTTCGGCGACCCGATGGATGGCGGCGGCGCTCATCGCGGCGATCCCGGTGCCGGCTGCCGCGCAGGCGACGGCATCAGGCGGCAGCGCGGCATCGGCGGCGCCGCGCATGGAAGTTGAAGCGTACGGCGGCCTCGGGCGATTCCCCGACGCGGGAGCGAGCACACTGTCGCTGCCGGCCGCCGGAGCGCCCATCACCACATCCAGCCCGTTCTCCCCCAGCCGGCGCGTGTCGTCCTGGTTCTTCGGCGACGGCGCATCGCTCATCAACGCCGTCAGTCAGCAACTCGATCTCGCCCCGCGCGTCGTTCCGCTCGACGCCGCGATCGCGACGATCGGCCGCGGCGCTGAGTCGCGCGCAAGCCTGGGCGTCCGTCTGCGCGTTCGCACGGCGCCCCATGTGTGGGCCGAGGCGGCGGTGGATATGTCGTCGGGATCGAGCCACGTGCCCGACTCGCTCGCGACTGACGTCGAGGCGACCCGCGCGAGCTTCGTGGCGTCGATGACGTCGCTCTTCGCCTCCGGTCCCTTCTCCGGCACCGTCGTGACCGCCACGGCCACGCCGGCCGCAGGTTCGTGGCGGGAGCTGACGACATCGCTGGCCGCCAATGTCGAGATGGGCGCCATCGCCGGCGTGACGCCCTATGTGACCATCGGCGGCGGCGTGGTGACCCGCATGGGGACCGGGGCGGCGATGTCGCTCGCGGGTCACTACACCACGACGATCCTCGGATCGGTGCCGATCGACGAAACCGATCGCGTGACGATCCGGGCCGCCGCGAACACCGCACCGGCCATCGTTGCGGGCGCCGGCCTGTCGCGAACCATCGCCGACCGGCTGAGCCTTCGGCTCGACGCACGCGTGATCGCCGCCAACCGCACGATTTCCGCGAACATCGATGCCGCGCCGTCGGTTACCGACGGCACGCCGTCGGGGTTCATCGAGTCATTCACGAATCCGTCGGTCCAATTCAGCAACAGCCCCGCAACCGGACGCCGCTCCTCGCTGAGCGGCGACGCGCTCGACCACCTTGCCGTCGCCAGCAGCACCCGACTGCAGGTGCGCGGACTGGTGACGCTGGGTATCGCAGTTCGATTCTAGAGTCCAGGGTCCAGAGTCCAGGGTCCAGGGTCCGAATTCACTGCCCCACTGCCCCATTGCCCCACTGCCCCATTGCCCCATTGCCCCACTGCCCCATTGCCCCACTGCCTCATTGCCTCACTGCCTCACTGAACTAAAGTCAGCGTGAGGTAGAAGATCCCGAGCCCGTGCGTCGCGGCCACGAGCGTGCGCTGCTCGGGAACGATTTCCAGATCCACGATCAGCGCC
>JAKALV010000006.1 GCA_021824055.1 Acidobacteriota bacterium | reverse complement strand
CGCGGCCGCGCCCGCGGCCGTGACCACCACGGGCGGCGCCGACGTCGCCGGCCGCGGCGTGAGGGCATCGGCGCGTCCGCCGCGCGCGCCGCTGGCCAGCATGCCCAGCAAGAAGCTGGTCACCACCAGCAGACCGATGAAGGGATACGCAACGCGACGCATGCGCTCAGGAGGATTTCATTATAAGCGCCTGAAACTCGGCTTCATCGAGCACGGTCACGCCGAGCTCCCGGGCCTTGTCGAGTTTGGAGCCCGCTTCCGTGCCCGCCACGACGAACGACGTCTTCTTGCTGACGGAGCCCGAGACTTTGCCGCCGCGGGCGGTGATCAGCTCGGTAGCCTCTTCGCGCGTCATGCCGCCGAGCGTGCCCGTCAGCACGAACGTCCGGCCGGCGAACGGCTGCGCGCCCAGCGCTTCGCCGGCGGTCTGGGCGGCCATGTTCACGCCGGCCGCGGCGAGCCGATCGACCAGGTGGCCGTTCTTGACTTCGCCGAAGAAGCTCTGCACCGACGCGGCCACGACGTCGCCCACGTCGGGCACGGACTTGAGCGCCTCGAGCGATGCCGCGCGTAACGCGTCCATGGTGCCAAAGCCGCGCGCCAGCGCCTGCGCGCCGCCCTCGCCGACATGGCGGATGCCCAGGCCGTGCAGCAGCCGCCACAGATCGGCGTTGCGGCTCGCCGCGATGCCGTCAATCAGCTTGGCGGCGGATTTGTTGCCCATGCGGTCGAGCTCGGCGACCGGCTCAACCGTGAGGTGATACAGATCCGCATAATCTTTCACGAGCCCGCTGGTCACGAGCTGATCCACGCGCTCCTCGCCCAGCCCTTCGATGTCCATGGCGCGGCGCGATGCGTAGTGGACCAGCCCCCGGCGAATGCGCGCCGGACACGACGCGTTTTCGCAGCGCCACACCACTTCGTCATCGGGCTTCACCAGTCGGCTGTCGCACGACGGGCAGGTGCGCCGCATCTGCCACGGCACGGCGTTGGCCGGCCGCTGGCTCTCGATCGCTTTCACCACCTTGGGAATGATCTCGCCGCCCTTTTCGATCAGGACCATATCGCCCTCGCGCAGATCGCGCCGCGCGATTTCCTGTTCGTTGTGGAGGGTGGCCTTCGACACGGTCGTGCCGCTCAGCACGACGGGCTCGAGCACGGCGTACGGCGTGACGGCGCCCGTGCGGCCGACGTTCAGGTCGATCTTCAGCAGCCGTGTGGTCGCCTGCTCGGCCGGATACTTGAACGCGATCGCCCAGCGCGGACACTTCGCCGTGGCGCCGGCTTTCGCGCGCAGGGCCAGGTCGTCGAGCTTGATCACCACGCCGTCCGTGTCGAACTTCAGAGTGCGCCGCTGCTCCGCCCAGCGATCGCAGAACGCGAGGATGTCGCCCAGGCCCGCGCACGCCTCCCAGTGCGGCTCCACCGGACAGCCCCAGCCGGCGAGGCCGCGCAGGACGTCCTGATGCGACCCGCGCTCGGACTCGGCATCGCCGGGACGCACCACTTGATACATGAATGCGCGGAGGCCGCGCCGCGCCACGGCGGCGGTGTCGAGCGTGCGGATGGCGCCGGCGGCGGCGTTACGCGGGTTGGCGAACACCGGATCACCGGCCTGCTCGCGCTCGGTGTTCATCCGTTCGAAGGCGTCGCGCGGCAGGTAGACCTCGCCGCGAATCTCTACCAGCCCCGGGTCGGTCTTGAGCGACAGCGGAATCGCGCGGATCACGCGCACGTTCGGCGTGACGTCCTCGCCCTGCACGCCGTCGCCGCGCGTCACGCCGCGCGTCAGGCGCCCGTGCTCGTACGTGAGCGCGATGCTGAGGCCGTCGATCTTCAATTCGGCCACGTACGGCAGCGCCGTGTCTTCCGCGACGTCGAGCGCGCGGCACAGCCGCGCGTGGAACTCGCCGAGTTCCTCCGCGCTGTAGGCGTTCTCCAGGCTGAGCATGGGCGCGGCGTGCCGCGCGGTCTCGAAGCCTTCCACCGGCCGTCCACCGACGCGTTGGGTCGGCGAGTCGGGCGTCACCAGATCCGGATGCGCCCCCTCCAGTTCGCCGAGCTCGCGCATGAGCGCGTCGAACTCCGCGTCGGAAATTTCGGGGTCGTCGTGAACGTAGTAGCGCTCTTCGTGGTGGCGGATGCGCTCGCGAAGCGCCTGGATTCGCGACTCGACGCGTGAGGAGGCCGTGCGGGGCACCGCGGGCTTACCGGTCGCGGCTGAGGACGTAGTCGCAGAGCGACACCAGCGACTCGCGCTCCACCGACGGCGGGAACGCGCCGATCAGCGCGCGCTTGGCGTCTTCGGCGTAGGCCACCGAGCGCTGGTACGCCTGGTCGACCGCGCCGTGGCGGATCAACTGGTCCTTGATGACCTTCCAGGCCTCGGGCGTGACCTGGCGCGTGGTGACGACCTCGCGCACGAGCGCGCGCGTGGAATCGTCGGCGCGCTGCAGCATGAAGATCACGGGCAGCGTGACCTTGCCTTCGCGCAGGTCGCCGCCAATCGGCTTGCCGAGGGCCCGTTCGTCCGCCGTGTAGTCGAGCACGTCGTCGATGATCTGAAACGCGAGGCCGAGATTGAAGCCGTACGCCCGCAGCGCCTCCTGCTGCGCCATCGTGCACTTGCCGAGCAAGGCGCCGATCTCGGCGCAGCCGGAGAACAGGTGCGCCGTCTTGCGGTTGATGATTTCGAAGTGCTCGGCTTCGGTGATATCCGCGTCGCCCGCCTTCGTGAGCTGGAAGAGCTCGCCTTCGATCATCTTCAGCGTCACGTCGCACAGGAGCCGCACCACCTCGAGCGTGTCTTGCGTCAGCGCGAGCGCCATCGACCGGATGTAGAGGTAGTCGCCCATGAGCACGGTGATGTCATTGCCCCACCGTGAATGCGCGGCCAGGCGCCCGCGGCGCGTTTCCGCTTCGTCGATGATGTCGTCGTGCACCAGCGTAGCGGTGTGGATGAACTCCACGACGGCGGCATTGAGCACCGCCTTGTCGCCCTGGTAGCCGCACAGGCGGGCCGACATCAGGAGCACGGCGGGGCGCACGCGCTTGCCGCCGCTCATCTGGATGTACTTGCCCATCTGCGGAATGAGGTCGACGCGCGACTCGAGATGGCGCGAGAACTCCTTCTCGACGCGCACGAGCTCCTCCCGCACGGGTTCGAAGATCTTGGAGAGCTCAGGCACGCTGGCTGTCGGGGGATTCACGCTTGGAGACATTCGAGCATAGGTTTCAGCAGGGTGTCAAAACATCCGCTCGGTATTCCCGAGCACCGCGTCACCCGCGGCCGCCACCGACAGGCCCTTCACGGCGGCCAGCGCGGCCAGCGTCTGAACGACCCATGCGGGCTCATTTCGCTGCCCCCGATGCGGCACGGGGGCCAGAAACGGGGCGTCGGTCTCCACGAGCAGGCGGTCGAGCGGGACAAGCCTGGCCGCCTCGCGCAGGAGATCGGCGCGGGGAAACGTCAGGATGCCCGAGAACGAAATGTAGAAACCCAGGTCCAACGCCCGCCGGGCGTCGTCGCTCGACCCTGTAAAGCAATGGATGACGCCGCGCACCCGGCCCTGGCCCGCCGCGCGCAGCACGTCCACGGTGTCGTCCATCGCCTCGCGCGTGTGGATGACCACCGGCAGGTCCGTCTCCACGGCCAGCGCCACCTGCGCCGCGAACACCTCGCGCTGCACGTCTTTGGGCGCGAAGTCATAGTGATAGTCGAGGCCGATTTCGCCGAGGGCGACCGCATCGCCGATCGAGGCGAGCGCGGCACGTGCCGTGGCGGCAGACTGATCGGCACGCCCCGCGTACCGGCCGGACGCGTGCGGATGGATCCCGGCCGCAAACCGCACCGTCGGCCACGCCGCGCGCACCGCGGCCGCGCGGTCAAGCTCCGCCGGCTCGTCCGCAGCCAGAATGCAGACCGCGCGATCAACACCCGCCGCCTGCGCCCGCGCCACGACATCGGCGAGATCCGCGACGAACTCGTCCCCCGCAATGTGACAGTGAGTGTCGATCACCCAATCCTCTACCTTACCCGCGTGCCCGGCGCGGGCGGCGTGTCGAAGCTGACGAGCATCGGCTTGCCGCCTTCGGGGCTGGCGGCGAGCACCATGCCGTTCGACTCGATGCCCATCAACGTCGCCGGCTTCAGGTTCGCGACGATGGCGACATGACGGCCGACGAGCTGCTCTGGCTCGTACGCCTCGGCGATGCCCGCGACAAGCGTGCGCTGCTCCGATCCCAGATCGATCGACAGCTTCATCAGCTTCTTGGACTTCGGCACTCTCTCCGCCGAAAGTATCTTCGCAACTCGCAGGTCGATCTTCAGGAAATCCTCGATCGAAACTCGCGATTCCATGGGCCACAAGGACACAGGCTGTTCGGGGGTGGAAGACGCTTGTGGTTCGACGGGTTCGGGGGCCTTCGCCTGTGGTTCGGGAGACTTCGCCTGTGGTGCGGGGGCCTTCGGGACCTGGTTCGGTTCGGGGTTCGGGTTCTCGGACACAACTGTCTCCTTGGATTCCAGCCTGGGCCATAGCGCATCGCGCTGCAGTACGGTGCGCGCGCCGTTGATCGTGAATCGGGAATCGTCACGAGAATCGTGAATCGACGGCGCCAGCGCGTCAGCCTCAGGCACCCCGACGCGCCGCAGAATCTCCGCCGACGATGAGGGCATGACGGGGCTGAGGAGGACCGCAATGATCCGCACGGCCTCCACGGCGTTCCAGAGGACCGCATCGAGCTCGGCCGCCTGCTGGTTCTTCGCCAGCGCCCACGGCCGCTTCAGCGCGATGTACTCGTTCACCGTGTCGGCAAACTGGAACACCGCGGCGAGCGCGGCTTCGAGATGGAGCGCGTCCATGTCGCGGCGGTAGGCGGCCACGCACTCGGCGGCGCGCGCCTCGAGATCCGTGGCCGCCGCCGAGACCTGCAACGCGCCCTGGCGATAGCGGTGCACCATGCTCGTCACGCGGCTGACGAGGTTGCCGAGGTTGTTCGCGAGGTCGGCGTTGTACTTCTCCTCGAAGCGATCCCACGAGAAGTCGCCGTCGCCGCCGAAGACGATTTCCTTCGCGAGGAACAGACGCAGCGGATCGGGTCCGAGCCGGCCGGCCGCATCGAGCGGATCGACCACCGTGCCGAGCGACTTGCTCATCTTCTCGCCCTTGAACGTGACCCAGCCATGCCCGAAGATCGCGGTCGGCAGCGGCAGGCCGGCGCTCATCAGCATCGCAGGCCACACCACGCAGTGGAACCGCGTGATGTCCTTCCCCACCAGATGCGTCACGTTGCGCGCCGGCTGATCGGCCTGCGCCCACCACGTCGCAAACATGTCAGCGTTGCTGCCGTATCCCACCGCCGCGGCGTAGTTGATCAGCGCGTCGTACCACACATACACGACATTGCCCGGGTCGAACGGCAGCGGAATGCCCCACGCCTGCCCCGCCCGGCTTACGGAGATATCTTCGAGGCCGCCCTTGAGCAGGCTCAACATCTCGTTGCGGCGCGATTCGGGCTCGACAAACTCCGGATGCGCGGCGTAGTGCGCGAGCAGCGCGTCGCGGTACTTCGACAACTTGAAGAAGTAGTTCTTCTCCTTGATCCAGTCCGGCTTGGTCCGGTGGACCGGGCACAGGCCGTCGATGAGGCTCTTCTCCGGCTTGAACTCCTCGCAGGACACGCAGTACCAGCCCTCGTACACGCCCTCGTAGATGTCGCCCGATTCGAACGAGCGCTGCACCATCGCCTGCACCGCCGCCTTGTGGCGCGGTTCGGTGGTGCGGATGAAGTCGTCGAACGCGATGCCGAGCCGCTGCCAGACCTCGCGGAACTCGCCCTCCATCCGGTCGCAGTACACCAGCGGATCGAGCCCCTGCTCTTTCGCCCGCTTGAAGACGTTCTGCGAGTGTTCGTCGTTGCCCATGACGAGACGGACGTCGTCGCCAATCAGGCGGTGATAGCGGGCGATGATGTCGGCGGCGATCTTTTCGTACGCCGTCCCGAGGTGGGGACGGTTGTTGACGTAGTCAATCGCTGTCGTCAGGTAATAGCGGGCCATGGTTGGGAGCGGCCGTCTGGCCGCAAACCGCAATTGTACTAGAGCACGCCGCCGAACTCCTTCATCGAGAAGTAGCGCGCGTCGCCGATGATCACGTGGTCCACCAGGTCGATCCCGAGGACCTTCCCGGCCGTGACCAGCCGATGCGTCAGCGCCACGTCGTCCGGACTCGGCGCGGGGTCGCCGGAGGGGTGATTGTGGAACACGATCACCGCGGCGGCGCCGGCGGCGAGCGCGTCCCGGAAGACGTCGCGCGGCTGAGCCGTCACCGCGTCGAGCGTTCCCACCGACAGGATGCGCACGCGAATCAGCTGGTGCCGCGAGTTGAGCAGCACGAGCCCGAAGCGTTCCACCGGATGCGCCCCGAATCGCGGCATCAGATACAAGGCCACGTCACGGGGGCTGGCAAAGCGCTGGCGCTCGCCCGGCTCGCGCTCCAGCGTCCGCCGGCCCAGTTCCACGGCCGCGATCAGCCGGGCGGCCGTCGCGTCGCCCATGCCGTTCTGCGCGGCCAGCTGATCCACGTTCGTGCGCGCGAGCCCGTGAATGCCGCCCGCGAACTCCAGCACGTCGGCGCTCAACTGGAGCGCGCTTCGGCCGTGCAGTCCGTGGCCCAGGACCACCGCCACAAGTTCGTGGTCGCTGAGGGCGTGCTGCCCCGCGTGCTGCAGCTTCTCGCGCGGCCGGTCGCGCGGCGGCAAACCGCGAGAACCGCGGTGCACGATATACTCCCTGCCGATGCGGCGCGGGTGGGTGCGAATTTCAGTCGGCGGACTGCTCCTCTTCTTCATGGCGGGCTGTTCGGAACCTCCGGCGAAAGAACACGACCAGGCCGTGGCGGCCATCGCCGCGGCGCGCTCTGCCGGCGCCGCGACCTATGCGACCGAGGACCTGGCCGCGGCGGAGGCCTCGCTGAAGCGCTACGACGGCTTCGTCGCGCAGCGCGACTACAAACAGGCGCTCAACTCCGCGCTCGACGCGCGCGACCGCAGTTACGACGCGGCCAAGACGGCGACCGCCAAACGGAACGAGCTGCGCGCCGAGGCCACCCGCCTCATGGGCGTGCTCGACGCGGCACTCGAGACGGCCGATGCCGAACTGAAAGCGCCGCGGTCCCCTGCGGCCGCGAAACGCGTCACCAAGCTGCGCCAAACGCGCAAGGCCACGGTCTTGGCCATGCAAGAAGCACGCGCAGAGCTCACGTCCGGCGAGTTGCAGACGGCCGTGCGGCGGCTGGGCGACGCAATTGCTGCATTGAATAGGGATACGGCCGCGCTCGCGGCGATCACCCGGACGTCAAAGAGGTAGGTCCTGACATCAGCCTGGCAGTTTTTGCCAGGGCCATCGGCGCTTCAGATGGTGAATTCTTCAACCACGTCCGCCCACCCGGTCAGCCACACCCCATCGTCTCGCCACTCGACGTGCTGGGTGCCGCCGGGGGCGGTCACGTCCACCTCGCGGAGTGCCCCACCGAACGCGGCCGCCGCCACGGCCGCCGCGCACGTGCCGGTCCCCGACGACGAGGTCGGGCCAACGCCGCGTTCCCAGATGAGGATGCGCAGCTGGTCCGGCGCCAGCACTTCAGCCAGCTCGACGTTGGTGCCCTGCGGGAAATACGGGTGCACGGCCAGGCGCCGGCCCAGGCGTTGCAGCCGGTCTTCAGTGACCGGCCCCAGCACCACGCACTGCGGGTTGCCCATGCTGAGCGTGACCAGACTGACCGGCTCCCCGCTCACGTCGAGGCACAGGCGGCGAATCGTAGACGGCGCGCCCATGGACGCGCGAAACACCGCGCGCCCGCCGTCGCGCGCCAGCAGCGTCAGCGTTTTCGGGCCGGCGTCGGTGTCGATGCGCAAGGTGCCGCCCGGCTGGAGCGACCGCCGCATGGCCAGCCACGCGCCGATGCAGCGCACGCCGTTGCCGGATACTTCGGAATAGCTGCCGTCCGCATTGCGCAATTGCATGCGGGCGCCGTCGGCGGTCTCGGCCACGATCAGCAATCCGTCGGCGCCGCGCCCCAACGCGCGATCGCACACGCGCCGCGCCAGCTCCGCCACATCGGTGCCGATCCGCACGTCGGCGGCCGCGGCAATCAGAAAATCGTTTCCGTAGGCGTCGGTCTTGATCAGGTGCATGGCCGCGGACCGCGCCTACTTCCGGCAGAAGGCCAGCAGGTGCCAGCCGAAGCGGCGCACCCACACCTTCGGCAAGGCGTTGAACGTGCCGACGAAGAACGTGTTGAACGCCGTGCCCTTCCACCCCTTGTGCAGCCGCGACCTGACGGGAAAGCGTTCCGGAACGATCTCCGCCGACGCAAAGGCCGAGAGGAGCGCTCGGAATTCCGCAATCGAATACCGCTTCAGCACGGGCGCATCTTCGTGCTCGAGCGGCGTCTTCATCACCTTCGACAGCGCGTTGAGCCACGAGATCCGGTTGTAGACCTGGAACATCGCGAGCCCGCCCGGCCGCAGCACGCGGCGGCACTCCGCGACGAGCGCGCGGTCGTTGCCCGTGTACTGGACGACGCCGTGCGCGTAGACGAAATCGAACGTGTTGTCGCCAAACGGCAACCTCTCGCCGTCGGCCACATCGACGGTGGCGGTCAGCCCCTGCTGCGCCAGGTTGGCCCGGGTGAGCTCGACGGCGCTCGCCGCGATGTCGACGCCGACGGTGCGCGCGCCGCCCTTTGCGAAGCGCACGACCTCGACGCCGGCGCCGCAGCCGACATCGAGCACGTCCTTGCCGCGCCAGGCGTCGAAGTCAACCAGCCGCAGCAAGTGGTGCAGCTTCTCGAAGTGATAGGCGTCGAGGTCCGCAAAGAAACCGGGCGATCCCGGCGCGTGCGTGCTGATCTCGAGATCGTGGATGTGTGACTGCCAATACGCGCGAACGCGATCATTCCCGGACACGGAGCTACTATAGCCTCGGGTTTCCGTCTAGGATAGTTTCCGATTACGACATGCAGCGAGACCCAGCCGCGCTCACCCACGACACTTTCGACGTCCTTATTGTTGGAGGCGGCAGTCACGGGCTGTTTGCGGCATACGACGCGGCGTTGCGCGGGCTGCGCGTGGCGGTCATCGATCGCGGCGATCTGGGCGGCGGCCTGTCGGCCAGCCACCAGCGCACGTTGCACGGCGGCCTGCGCGCGATGCAGAGCGGCGACCTCTCCAAGACGCGCGCGCAGATTCGCGAGCGCCGCACGTGGGCGCGCATCGCGCCGCAACTGATCCGGCCGCTCCCCTTCTTGTTCGGCACGTACCGTCAGCTCAAGCGGTCACGGACGGCGGTGCGCGTAGGCTTTGCGGCGTACGACTATCTCGCGCGGCATCGCAATGACGGGGTCACCGGCGAACTCCATCTGCCGAAGGGGCGCCTGGAATCCGCGGCGGTCACGACGCGGCTGTTTCCCGAAATCAACCGGACCGGCCTGACCGGCGGGGCCATGTGGTACGACTACCAGACCACGCAGGCCGAGCGGCTGACCTGGTGCATCGCGCTCGCCGCGGACCGCGCGGGCGCCACGCTGGTCAACTACGTCGAGGCCGTCGGTCCGCGGCCCGATCACGCGCCGGGCATGACCGCCCGCGACGTCCTCACCGGCGCCCCCCTCACGATTGCGGCGCGCACGGTCGTGTTCTCGGCCGCCGACGGGCTCGGCGCGCTCTACGCCGCATTCGGTCTCTCCGGCGCGCCGCCACTGCTGCGCGCGATGAATCTGCTCATCGACCGGCCGGCCATGGACATGGCGCATGTCGCGGCGGCATCGACCGGCCGGATGCTGACCGCTGTGCCGTGGCGCGGTTACGTGCTGGTCGGCACCAGCCAGACCGCGCACGCCGTGCCGCCGGGCACCCGGGCGACCCCGGAGGACATCACGGCGTTTCTGGCCGAAGCGAACAGCGCGTTCCCGTACCTCAAGGCCACGACGGACGACATCCGGCTGGTGCACGACGGACTCGTGCCGGCGGCCCAAACGAGACGCGGGCTCGATCTGCCGCGCGATTTCGAGGTGCGTTCGCACGCGGGCGTGGGGAAGCCGGAGCTGATCTCCTTGATCGGCGCCAAATACACCACGGCCCGACTCGCTGCGGAGAAGGCGATCGACGCGGTCTGCCGCCAGCTGGGCAAGGCGGCGACCCGCTCCGAAACGGCGGATCGGCCGCTGCCGCACGCCGAGGTGGCTGATGTGGAAGGTCACCTGATCGAGGCCGCCCGCGAAACGGGTGGGCCGCTCGATCCCGACGTGCTGCGACACCTCGGCGCGTGGTACGGCACCGGCGCCCCGGGCGTGCTGCGGTACGCCCGTGCGTCGCGCTGGGGCGATGAGCGCGTCATCGCCTCCGCGCCGGTGCTCGCCGCCGAGGCGGCCTACGCGTGTGAGCGTTCCATGGCGATCACGGCCGAGGACGTGATCTACCGCCGGACTGCGCTCGGCGGCACGGGGAGGGTGGAACGACAGCTCATTGACAGAGTGGAAAGCCTCTTGCGGGGGATTGTAAAATCGGGAATCAATTCGACGAATTGATTCCCGATTTTACAAAGTCACTGCGGTGGCACTGAGAACGCCTTGAACACCCACGTGAACCCGGCGGTGACGCCCCAGCTCGGGTCGCGTTCGGTCACGCCGATGAGCAGCGCACCGTCGAACCGCACCGGCCCGCGCGTGAAACGCGAGCCGACACGCATCACCGAGTGGCTTTCGGTGCCGACGGGCGGCGTGTTGCTGCGGGTGTTGGCGCGGCCGTTCAATTCGGCCACCACCTCGACGCCATCGCGAATCGCGCGCGCCATCGACACGCCGTAGAGCAGCACGTCGTTCTGCCGGTCGCCCCGCACGGGATCGCCGAGAATCCCGAAGCCGATGTTGCCGACGATGCGGACCGACTGCACGGTCTTGCCCATCAAGGCGGAGAATGTGAAGTCCGTGGTGTCCAGACCCAATCCCGTCTCGTTCTGCGCGTTAGGCAGCCGCGTCGAGAATTTCAGCGCGATCGCCGGGCGCCCCGTGGTTTCGCTGAGCACGCGGATCTTGGCGCCGACCACCGCGTCCTCGAAATCGCTCGTTGACGTGTTGGAGCCGATGGTCAGCATGTACGCGAGCGGCGCGTCAGCGAGTCGGTTCGTGATCAGCAACCGGTCGCGCACGCCGCCGTCGAGCTGAATTTCGGCGATGGGGCTCACGCCGAAGCTGAACCCAAACGTGCCGATGCGCCAGAGGTTGCCCTGGAGCCCGGACGCCGGATACGTCACGCCCTGCTGGCGGTCGATGCCGGCCTCGATGAGCATCTGGCCCGTGCCCACGACTTCAGGATCTTCCGTCACCAGCGGGCGCGACTGCGCCGCCGCGGCCGCAACGGTCAGCGCCAGGGCGCTGCCGGTCATTACGAACATGCGAAACACCTTCACCTCATCACCTCGTCGGTCAGAACAACCGTGAACTATCGAGCAGAATCGTCACCGGGCCGTCGTTGATGGCGGCCACGTGCATGTGCGCCTGAAACACCCCGGCCTCGACGGGCAACCCGGCCGCGCGCAAGGCGGCCAGCGTCTCGTCGTACCGCTCACGCGCCACGGCCGGCGTTTCGGCCGCGTCGAACGATGGCCGCCGCCCTTTGCGGGCATCGCCGCTCAGCGTGAACTGCGACACCAGCAGCACCGCGCCCCCGGCATCCACCACCGACCGGTTCATCTTGCCGTCGGCATCCTCGAAGATCCGGAGGTCACGCACTTTGGACACGATGTACTCGATATCGGCCGTTCCATCGCCGGCCGCCACCCCGAGATACACGAGCAGGCCCCGCGCGATCCGACCCACAACCTGTCCGTCCACGGACACCGAGGCCTCGCTCACCCGCTGCACGACGGCGCGCATTGATCAAACCATCTCACGCGGAGGCACGGAGGCGCGGAGACGAGCTTTCTCACCGTGAAGCTCGTGAAGGCCGTGAAGACGCGCCACAGTTCCCGAGGGCCTGGCGGCCCGGCTTCGCCGGGCTGGCGGAGCCAAGACGGAGGCGGCCACCAGGCCTCGCGACGCTTCAGCTCCGCGCGCTCCGCGGCTCCGCGTGAGCCGATCTCGATCTTGTCCCACACTCACACCGCGACAGATGCCACCAGATCCGCCACGGGGTTCAGTCGGCGATCGAGCAGGTGGCTCGGCAGGACGTTGCCCAGCGCCTTGATCATCGAATTCTTGACGTCCGGATGCTCCAGCTCGAGTTCGGTCAGCATACGCTTGATGCGCTGCCGCTTCAGGCTCAGATCGCCGCACGCCGGGCAGCAGCAGCCGATCACGGGCAGCCCGCACTCCTGCGCGTAGGCCCGCGCTTCCTCTTCCGTCACATAGACCAGGGGACGGATCACCACGTGCTGCTTGTTGTCCGACACCAGCCGGGCCGGCATCGCCTTGAGCGAGCCCTGGAAGAACAGATTGAGGAGAACCGTTTCGACGAAGTCGTCCATGTGGTGGCCGAGCGCGATCTTGGTCGCGCCCACTTCTCTGGCGACGCGGTACAGCACGCCGCGCCGCAGCCGCGCGCACAGCGAGCACGGCGTCTCGCCATCGTCCAGCGTGTCGTCGATGACGCCGCCGATGTTCGTATGCTCGATGCGCAGTTCCCAGCCGCGCTTGGCGCAGGCCCGCGTGATGACGTCGTGCTTGTAGTCCTTGTACCCCGAGTCCACGTTGACCGCCACGATCGTAAACGCGACCGGCGCGCGCCGGCGCAATACATCGAGCATCTGGATCAGGGCCCAGCTGTCCTTGCCGCCCGACAGGCCGACCATGACACGATCGCCCGCCTCGATCATGTTGAAGTCGCTGATCGCGGTGCCGACCTTCTTCGCGAGACGAATCTCGAGCGGGGACCGGTCCTTCATGCGTGCCTCACCTCAACACCAATCGGTCGACGGCGTTTGCCCACGTGATGTCCGCCGCGCGCGCCGCCGCGCCGCGTCCGAGCCGTTCGGCCAGCGCCGCATCGCCCGCGAGTGCCGCCAGCGCGGCGCCCAGGGCGGGAGGCTCGGGCGCCACGACATCGCCGTTCGCGCCGGCCGTCACCAGTTCCACAGGCGCGCCGCTGTCGGTCGCCGTCACCACGGCCTTCGCGGACGCGAACGCCTCCACGGTCACCATACCGAAATCCTCGTCGCGGGGCACAAAGCACACCGCGCGGCAGGTCGCGAGATACCGGGTCAACGCCTCGTCGGTGACGTGGCCCACGAACGACACGCGCTTGTCGAGCCCCCGCTCGCGGATCCGCGTCTGCAGCGCCTCGCGCTCTTCGCCATCCCCGGCGATCACGCAGCGGACGCCCGCCGCCGCGGGCGTCGAGAGCGCGTCGATCACGAGTCCGATCCGCTTGAGCGGCGCCAGGCGCGAATAGACGAAGATGAAATCGCCGTACGACTCGCAGCGGTAGTCGCGCTGCGGCGCGGGCGGGTACAGCACCTCGGACGCCACTGAGTTCCATTTCAGCAGCCGCGCCTGCACGGTCTTGGACTGCGCGAACAGCTTGGTGACATGGTGTTTGAATAAATACGTGTCGACGGCCTGAATCGCCATGCGCCGCACGCGCTCCTTGAGCCGGCCCTGCGGCGACAACCGCGCCGAGAAGTCCTCCCACAGATCGTAGTACTCGCGCATCGGATGGTTGAGCCAGCACACGTGCCGCGCGTGACGCACGGCGTAGCTCGGATACCGGAGCGTGATCACCTGGTCCACGCGCTCGCCGGCGCCGGTGCGGCCGACGTCCGTCATCCAGTTCGCGAGGTAGGCCGACGCCTGCCGGCCGAACCGGTTCGACGGCGTGGTGATCAGATCCGCCTGGTGTCCGTGTTCCTCGAGCGCGCGGACCAGCGCCCGCGCGATCACCAGGTGGCCGCCCTCAACGAACGGCGGCGATGATGTGACGACGGCGATGCGGGACACGCGCTAGCGCTGCCCCACGACGCGCGCCGGAATGCCGACCGCGATGGCGCCGTCGGGCACCGCGTCGCGCACCACCGCGCCCGCACCGATCACGGCACGATCGCCCACGGTGACGCCGTCCAGGATCTTGGCCCCCGCGCCGAGCCAGGCGCCGTCACCCACGCGCACGCCGGCCGAACGCCGCTGCTGCTCGATCACCGGGATTTCGGGATTGCTGAAGTCGTGATCGCCGCCGATCAGGTAGCAGTACGCGGCCACGAGCGTGTCGCGGCCGATCGACACGTCGCTCGCGGAAAACACTTCGCAGTTGAAGCCGATGTTCGCGCCGTCGGCCAGCGCGATGTTGCCGTTCTTGCACGACAGGATCGAGTTGCGCCCGAGGAATACGCCGTTGCCGATGCGGATTCCCGAGTTGCTGGTGCCCTTCGCGTCGAGCAGGCAGTTGTCGTCGATCATCACGTTGTCGCCGATGTGAATCTTGCGCGGATGCCGCAGCACGACGTTCTGCCCGAAGATCACGTTGCGGCCGCAGCTGCCGAGCAGTCTGGGGTACAGCCACTTGCGCATCGCCAGGCCGAACGCGCCCGGGATGTGCTGCGCGCACATCACTACCGCTTCGTGCTTGAGCAACGCGCCCCAGCCGGGCCGGCCGACGACGAGCGCGGAGTATTTCGCGCGCGCGCCGCCCGGCGCGTCAAACAGCTGGTGCTGCGCGCGGGGAATGTCGCCCGGCTGACCGCTCTCAGATCCACCCGTGTTCACGGTACCACTCCAGTGTGCGCCCGATGCCCTCGCGCAGGCTGACGCGCGGGGCAAATCCGAGCTCGGCGCGCGCCCGGCTGATGTCGAACGCCCGGCTCTTGGTGAAGAAGTCTACACGGCGCCGGAAGATTGGCGGCTCGATCCCGAACGGCGCGCACAGGGCCTCGCAGGCCGCGCCGGCGGCCCAGAACGGCCACACCGGCCAGTGCCGCCTGGGCGGCGGCACGCGCGCGATGTCCGACGTCAGCGCGACCAGCTCGTTGAGCGTGGTCACTTCCCCGCCGGCGAGGATGTACGTCCGGCCCGCGGCGCCCGGCACCGTGGCACACAGGCGGAACCCGTCGCACAGATCGGCCACGTGCGTGAGGTGGTAGAAGATCCGCCCGTTTCCCAGAAAGAGAAACCGGCCGCGCGCGACGGCACCGAACAACTTCAGCAGCCGGCGGTCGCCCGGACCGTAAATACCCGACGGGCGCGCGATCACCAGTTCGACGCCCGTGCGGGCCGCGGCCTCGCGGCCCAGTTGCTCGCCGAGCAGCTTGGTCTCCTGATACACGTCGCCCGGCCGCATCGGGGCGTCTTCATTCGCGGGCGGATGCTCGATGTCGCCGTGCACGCCGACGGTGCTGCAGTGCACCACGCGCCGTACCCCGGCCGCCTTCGCGCACTCGATCAACGTGACGACCGCGTCCGCATTGACCGCGCGATACGCCGATGCTTTGAGACTGGCCGCGCGGTAGAGCGCGCCGATGTTGTAGATCACGTCCATCCCGGCGGCCGCCCGGAGCAGACTCTCGCGATCCGTCAGATCGCCCGGCACCACCTCGATGCCGATTCGAGCGAGATCCGTGGCGTGTGACGAGTCGCGCGCGATCACGCGCACGCGGTCGCCGGCGGCGTGCAACCGGCGCGCAAGATGACCGCCGGTAAAACCGGTGGCGCCGGTGACCAGCGCATTCATCGTTCCGCCACCATCGTAACCGGCGATCCCAGCAGGCGGAGCAACCCGGCAGACGCCAGGGCGCCTTCGACGCCGGTGGTGAACGCGCGCGAATTGACGAGCTTGTGGAAGTTGATCGGGAGCACGAACTGCCGATGGGTCTCGATCACGCGGAATCCGCCGGCCGCGAGCACATCGCGGACCGCCCGCTCGCGCAGCACGCGATACGCCTCGACGTTGCCGCCCATCGCCTTGCGCATCCGGCGAATCGCGCTTTCGATGCTGGCGAAACTGCCCAGCGCGGGAAAGTCGATGACCACGCGGTGGCTGGACACCCGGCACAGCTCGGCGACGCATTCCCACCAGGCCGGCGTGTGCATGATGACGCGCAGCGACACGGCCGCATCGAATTCGCGGTTGCCGAACGGCAACTGATGCGCGTCGGCCACCTGAAAGACCGCTGGGAGTTTCTGCTCGGCGGCCTGCCGCTCGGCCACCGCCAGCATCTCGGCGGAGGCATCCACGCCGGTCACCACGGCGCCAGCGCGCGCAAACGCGAGGGCCGCGCGGCCGGTGCCGGTGCCAACGTCCAGCACGCGCCGCCCTTCGAGCGGCGCGAGCACGCGCAACAGTAGCGCCTGCTGGGTTGCCTGAATCAGCTGGCCGATCGGACCGCCGAAGCGCAGCGCGTCGAAGCCTTCGGCCACGTCGCGGCGGCGATAGTGCTCGTAGCTGTAGTGATCGTTCGGCGCGCCGGTCACACCGTGCTCCCGGAGAGCCGCGTCATCGCATCGCGTGTCTTGGCAAGATACGCCGCTTCGCTGTACTTCACGTCGGCCATGGCCTTCGCCCGCGCGCCGATGGCCCGCGCGCGCGCCGGATCGCTCACCGCGTCCACGATGCCGCGCGCGTAATCAGCCGGCGTAGCTTCCGTCAGAATCGATGTCTCGTCATCGAGCACCTGCGTGTGCGTCAGCAGCCGTGTCGCCACGATCGGCCGGCCGGACCGCAGGTACTGGTAGAGCTTCAGCGGCGTGTTCGTGCCCGTCGAGCGCGGCGACACCAGCACATCGGCCGCGTCGAGGTACGCCGGCACGTCGCCGGCCGGGCGCTGGCCCGTGAACAGCACGGACGCGGCAATTCCGGCGGCCGCCACGCGCGCGCGCGCGGTCTCCACCTGCTGCGGTTCGCCGCCCATCAGGACAAACCGCACGTCCGGTCGCGCGGCGATCACGATCGGCATGGCGTCGAACAACAGGTCCAGGCCCTGGTAGTGCTCAAACGTGCCGGTATACAAAACCATCGGCGTACCCGGCGCGAGCTGCAGTTCCGCGCGAACGGCGGCGCCGGTGCCCGGCGTGGGCGCGTCCCCCGAGCCCATCGCGTTCTCGATGAGCACCATCGGCACATCCTTGTCGATCTCCCGGACCACGTCCTGGAGCTGCGGACAGATCACGATGACGACCTGAGAGCGGCGGATCATCAGGCGCTCGAGCCAGTCGAACGCCTTCGCGAGCCAGCGCGACTTCTCGAATCCGAAGTTCGCGATCTGCTGCGGCAGGCTCGAGTGCATGTCGTAGAGATGCGGCACGCCGAGCAGCCAGGCGAGCACGATCCCGATGGCGCCGCCTTCTTCGTGCGAGTGCACGGCGTCGTACCGGCCCGAGAGCGCCACGCGCAGCGAGGTCAGCGACAGGAAGAAATCGAGCGGCACTTTCGCCCACGACGGGCCGATGCGCACGCGCGAGAGGAACGGCGGCTTGATCGTGCGAATGATGCGCACGCCGGGAATGTCGCGATCGACGCCAAACGGATACGTCACGAAGTCGACGGTGTGCCCCATCGAGCTCAGCGCGCGCAAACGGTGGTATTCGGAGAAGGGTGTGCCCCGTGGCTCGAAGAACGGCTCGGGCGCAATCATCAGAATGTGCATGCCAGATGGCCCGCGGTCGGCGCCAGGTGACGTCATTGTAGCCCGGGTGTGATGTAATCAGCCCGGTGCGATCGATCCTCAGGTGGTCCGTCAAGATTCTCGTCAGTGGCGGGCTGCTCTATTGGCTCTTGTCGAAGGTCGATCGCGGCCAGCTGTGGAAGACGCTGCAGCACGCCGCCCCGTCCTGGCTCGTGCTGGCGCTCGCACTCTACCTGGCCGTCGTCCTGATCAGCGCGTGGCGCTGGGAGCGCCTCCTGACCGCCCAGCACGTGCGCGTGACGTTCCGCCACCTGACCGCGTCGTATCTGGTCGCGACGTTCTTCAACAATTTCCTGCCGTCGAATATCGGCGGCGACGTGATCCGCATTCGCGACACCGCCGCGGCCACGGGCTCGCGGACGCGCGCGGCCACGATCGTGCTGCTCGACCGGGCGATCGGCCTCATCGGGCTGGTGTTCGTCGCGGCGCTGGGCGCCACCGTCGCCACCGAGTTGGGCGATCGCGAGCCGTTCAACCCGTTCTGGCTGTGGCTCGGCATGACCGGCGGCGCGGCCGGCGTCGGCGTGGTGCTGGTCTATCCCCGCGTTATTGGCGCCCTGCTCACCCCGCTGCGGATCTTTCATCAGGAATGGGTCGGACTGCAGATCACCCGGCTCATGCACGCGCTCGAAAAGTTCGCGCAGGCGCCCGCCGTGCTGCTGCAGTGCTTTCTGGCCTCGGTGGTCGTCCAGGCCGTGATCGTCGTCTTCTACGCCGCGCTGGCGCGCGCGATGCACATCCCGGTGCCGGGCGTGCATCTGTGCGTGCTGATCCCGATGTCGGCCGTCGTGCAGATGCTGCCGCTGTCAGTCAACGGCTTCGGCCTGCGCGAGTCGGTCTTCGCGTTCTACTTCGCGCGGCTCGGCTTGCCGCGCGAATCGGCCATCGCGCTGTCCTTTCTCGGCGCCGCGCTGATCATGCTGTTCTCGATATCGGGCGCCGTGGTCATGGCGGTCCGCAAGAAGCAGTAGGGCCAAGCTAAAGCTTGGCCCTACGTTCACGACGTTCCCTACCGCGCGTCCCTGTCGTCGAAGACCGGCGTCAGGCGCACGCCCAGATTCCGCTGATCGGCTGACCGCGGATCCGCCACGCTCGGCACAAACCCCGCGGTCGTCGTGACGCTCAAGGGAAAGAAGTATCCGCCGTGCGCCCAGACGCCGCCGCTGGCGCGCAGTTCACACGTCGCCGGCTGATCCGGCGCGAGCGCCAGCACGCAGCGGTCGCCTCCCCAGTCGATCGTGACGTGATTGGCCACGCGCGATTCGGCGATGAGCCGCATCTTCGCCGACGGCGTCCGGTCGGACAGGCGGACGACGATGTCGGCGCGCGTGGCGCCGGCGACCCAGAAGAACTGCCCATTCGGGCCGTCTTCCGGCGTGTAGGTGCCCGCGTCCATGTAGTACAGGAGCGCATTGCGCGGATTGCCAAACGGCAGCCGGCCCCGGCCCGGATGCAGCCGCGCGGGGACGTCATCCATCATCGTCAGTTCGATCGGCAGCCATCGCAGGGGCGCCCGCTCGGGAACCGTCCACGGCGCCTTGGACGACAGGAACGGATGCAGCACGATCGCGCCGGCAAACGCTCCGCCAATCACCCACGCGCTGAGCGCCGCCACGGCGCCGGTCCCGGCCGGCACGAGAAAGAGAAACAGCGGGTACACACTGAAGAAATATCGATTGCCCGGAGGGCCGCCCGCGCCGTTCCAGGTGTACGGGAACCACACCAGTAGAATCACCGCGGTGCCGGCGATCGCGCCAAACGTCAGGACCTGCCACAACCGCATGTCACGCCAACGCCCCAGCCAAAGCACGACGATCAGCGCGCCGGGAAAGAAGTACGGCACGAGGCCGGAATCGCGCCCGCTGAAGAAATACCAGACGTTGTGACCGAGGAGCGGCCAGAAGCGGGGACTGCCGCGCTCGATGCCGTGCCCGCTGATCCGGAGCGGAAACAGAATGTCGCTGCTGACGCCTTCGGTCACCATCTCGTTCGATCCGCGCGCGGCGTCGAACCGGCTGCCGGCATCATCGAATGGGAAATGGCCGTAGAACGTCTTGCGGTTGCCCCCCTGGTAGCTGATCTCGCCGCTGATCAGCTTGTTCGCGGCAAAGAGGCCGGCGGTGGACGCAGCGAACACCACGCCGATCACCACGCTCTGCGCGAGGCGCTCTCGGCCCGACGCACTGCCGCGGCGCCACAGCGCGTAGACCACCAGCGGACCGATCAACGCCGCGTTCGAGACTTTCGAATACGTCGCGAGGCCGATGAGCACGGCGGCAAGCACATCCGACCACGGGCCGCCAAGGAACGTGCGCCGGCCGGGCGCATCGGGACGAACCTCTTTGTACGCCCAGAGGAAATACGCGTAGAAGATCAACGCGAAGTTGAACATCTCCGACGTGAGCCACGCAGCCCAGACCGGCGTGGAGCTGGCGGCGATGAACGCCACCGCCAGCGCGTGGCCCCGCCACCCGCCCACGCGCGCCGCGCACAATCGGATTGCGCACCATACGCAGCCGGCCAGGAGCAGCACATTGAAGATGAGCATGCCGCCCAGGCCGCCCAGCCGGGCGAAGGGCGCGGCCGCCAGCGGATAGATGAAGGCCTTGCCGTACTCGAGGCGTTCGGTGGTCGGGCTGGCGCCCTGTTTCAGGAAGATGCCTTCGGGGCCGACGGGGCGGCCGCTGCGGCCGGCGCCAAACAACCGGCCGAAGCGTTCGAAGTCACCGCGGTCGTACTTGAGGTCGAAGTCGTCGGCGATGCTGAAGGCCATCGAGACATACGTCGCCTCGTCGCCCTTGAAGCCACCGGCCAGCGCGGGATAGTTGATCAGCCGGCCCGCCAGGCCGAGCGCCACAACCGCCGCGAAGAGCGCGACCACGCGCCAGCGTTTTGTCGTCACGATCCGCCGCCTCCGTTGGGCCACCCGGTGATCTCGTAGAGCCAGACGCCGCCCTCCGTGGTCAATTGGCGCAGGTACTGCGCGTACGGCGGGAATCGCGCCAGCAATCGCGCGCGCGACGCGGCGTCGTACGGCTCGATGTCCCACACCACGTAGCGCACGTGCCGCGCGCGCATGATGTCAAACGCCGCGGGACTGGGAAAGCTGTTGATCGGCACGGCGATCTGATCGAAGTCCGGCGGCACCACGTCACTGTAGCCGTTCACCAGCGGCTTCCAGTGAAAGACCGACCAGAACATCGCGCGCGTGTGGTTGTGGTAGTCGGTGCGCTGATACGGAAACGGAAAGACCACCACCGGACCGTCGGGCAGATCCGCCAGCATCCGATACGCCGCGGGCACGGGCGGCAGCGGGCTCAGCGCCCAGCCGGGCCGCGTTCCCGGGCCCGCCCACACGGTGAGCTCGACCGCGGCGAGCAGAACCAGGGCGGCCGCCACCACCGGCCGGCGGCCCACGATGCGCCGCGCGCCAAATCCGGCCAGCACGGCAAGGGCAAACGACACCAGGATCCCGTAACGCACGGGCGCCCGAAGGAGCCCCATCCCGGGAATGCTGTTCGCGACCAGCGAGTACAGGCCGAGCCGCGGTCCGAACGCGGCCCACGCGGCCAGCACCGCGACCGCGGCATAGGCCGCCACTTCGCGCCGGCGTTCCCGGGCGCAGGCGACCGCGGCAAGCGCGAGCATCACGAGTCCGGGAAACATCGGATCCTGCCATGGGCCCAGTGTGCGTCCCAGCGCGGGCAGCCACCAGCTGTCACCGAAGGTCGGCGACGCCAGGAAGTCCGATACATGCGCGGACCACGCGAGGATGTTCTCCGCCGAGGCGGCCTGCGGCGCGGCCACCGCCTGGCGCGCGGCCTGATAGGGCATATACACCGGCGCCACGATCAGCCCCATCGTCACGAGCGCGGCGCCGAGTCCGGTCCAGTACGCGCGCCGCCGATCGGCCATCACGAGGGCCATCGCGGCCAGCGCGGTACCGGTGTAGAGACCGTAGTAGGCACAGGCGAGTCCGGCGACAGCCAACGCGGCGCCGAGCGCGGCTCCGCGCCCCACGCCCGGACGCTCGTGGAACCGATGGAACGCGAGGAACACGAGCGGAATGCCGAACGTCATCAGCAGCTGGATTTCCGCGGAGCGCGTGGGAATGTTCGGGCAGAACGTAAACAGCGTGGCCGCCACGAGGCCCGCGCCCGGCGATCCGGTCAAGCGGCGCACGAGCGCCCAGGTCAGCACGAACGTCAACAACAGCCCGATCGCGATCGCCGAATTCAGGGCGACGAGCGGGTTGCGCGTCAGCGCGTACCCGGGAAATCCCAGAATCCCCGCACCCAGGTTCAGTTCGGAATATGCCAGCGTGCCGGTATGCGGATAGAAAATGTTCGCGTCGAGGAGGTGACTCGGCTGAGTGAGGAGCGCGTGACCGATCCACGCGACGTTCCACAGGCCGAACTTCGCGTCGCCGCCGTCGAGTCGGGCCATGCTGCCCATCCGCGGGACCAGCGGGTACGTGAGCGCGGTCACCACCGCGGCTCCCACCGCCAGGGCCGTCCACCACTCCCGCATGCGATTCCGAAGCGGGGCTACGGCGGCCGGCGCCTCGGTCACGCGGACATCCCGTTCGATGCTGATGGGAGCTTTGGACGCGTTCGAGTTGACAGGAAGGACAAATCTTCCGTGTCAGCCACACCACGCCGTGTGGCACGCGACTTCGCGTGCAACAGGTGGTATAACCGTTCCATCTTCCGGACAAAGGCCGCGATGTCGTAGTCGCGGGCGGTCACGCGCCCCTCGGCGGCGATGCGCGCGCGAAGCGCCGGACCGTTCATCAGCTCGAGGATGCGCCGGGCCAGCGCGGCGGCGTCGCGCCTGGGCACGATGAGCGCGTCGCGGCCGTCACTCAGAACGTCCAATAAACCGTCAGCGTCCGTCGCCACAATTGGACGTCCGGCTGCGAGGGCTTCAAACAGGGTCAGGGGCGTTCCTTCCCATAATGAGGGGAAGACACTCAGATCGAACGCGCTCAGCACCCGGGCCACGTCTTTTTGAAAGCCGCCGAAGACGAAGCGATCGCCCAGCCCGAGGCCGGCGGCCTGCGCTTTCAGGCCGTCGAGCAGCGGGCCCTCGCCAAACAGCAGGAACCGCGCGTCGGGACGGGCGTCGAGAACGGCTTTGGCCGCAGCAACAAGGTAGCTATTGCCTTTGGATTCGTGCAGCCGCGTGACCGTGCCGATGACGAAGTCGCCCGGCGCCGCGCCGAGCTCGCGACGCGCCGCTGCGACCTCGTCGGGTGTCCGCGCACGGCCGAACTCATCGAGCGGGGCCCCCAGGTAGACGACCTTGACGCGTGACGGCCGCACGCGCCGCGCGTGCACCACAAACTCCGCGGTGCTCTCGGATACGGCGATCGCGATATCGGTGAACCGTTCGAGGCACACGTCGGCGACACGTTGAAACCACGGGGTGGATGTGAGGTTGGCGTGCTCATGGAGCACCACCGGCAGGCCGCGAAGCGCCGCCGCGATGCGGCCGAACGTGGTGGCGCCATAGCCGTGCAGGTGCAGAACGTCGATCTGCTTCTGGTCGATGATTCGCAGCAGCGCGACGAGTGTCGTCGGATCGAACTTCCCCTTTGCGAGGTAGGTGATATCCACCCCCATGGACTCGAGCGTCTCTTCCGAGAGGTCCTTGCGCCTCAGGCTGACGAGCGACACGCGGTAGCGGGCCGTGTCGAACCGCGGGATCATCCAGGCGAAGAGGCGCTTCACCCCGTGCATGCGCGACCCCTCCCACCCGAGGTGATCACAAACTTGCAAGATGTTCAGCACTCTTCGTTCGTCTGGCGCTGTCACGGCGCCTCATGCTATCGGCCCGCCAGAGACAAGGTCAATGGCCTAAAGCTTGCAAACAGCATCTCCGATAAAGGTGGCTATGAATCGCACTCGTCTCTTTGGATTCCTGCTCGCGGCCGGTCCGGTCCTGCTGGCCGGTTGTAGCGGATCGATCATCCAGAAAAGTTCAAATCCGCTGAGTCCCACCATCGCGGGGCCCATCGCGGGCGTGACTTTTACCGCCGCGTCGAGCGTCCAGCCTGCGCAGAACGCGCAGATCAAATATGTTGACCAGCCCATCACATTTGCGTTCGACAGCCCGACCAGCACCAGTCCGCGCCCGTTCACGATGCGGCTGCAGATCGCGACGTCCACTGCTTTCACCGCCGTGGTCTTCGACCGCGCCGGCCTCGAACTGCCGGCCAACAGCACCCGGGTCACCCTGAAGCTGCCCGACCGGCTCGCCGCCGGCGTGTACTACTGGCACGTGCGCGCCGAGGACGGCGCGAACAACTCCGACTGGTCCGCGCCTGCGGCCTTCGAGGCGCTGGACCGCGTGGTGATCGGCGTGCCGACGCCCGTCTCCCCCATCAACAATGTGCGGGTGACGTCCCGGCAGCCCGAACTCACCGTCAACAACGCCATCGCTTCCGGCCCTCACACCGCCGTGAAGTATCAATTCCAGGTGTCCACCGACCCGACCTTCCCGAGCACGATCACCAATGCGACGGTTGATGAGGGCGCCGGCCAGACCATCAGCGTGGTCGGCACCACGCTGAGCTACAACACGACCTACTACTGGCGGGCCCGCGCCGGCGATGGCGAGACCATCAGCGACTGGACGCAGTCGGCCGCGTTCCGCACACCGCTTGCGCCCGCGCCGACACCGACCCCGAGTCCCACCTCGCCGGGCACCGGCACCTGTGCGTCGAATGATGGCGCGGCCATCGTGGCCTGTATCTCCGCGAAGTATCCCGAGCGCCTCGTGGCCGGCGTGAGCTTGTCCGAGCGCCAGGACAACATGTCGTTTCTGCGAGACCGGATCATCGAAGCGGGTCTGTGCGGCGGACTGAATCTCGGCTGGAACCTCAAGCGCGGCGGGCCGAGTATCAGCATCGACTTCATCACCGAACAAACGTCGGGTGGCGTCATCGGCCACGACATCGCGTTCGACTACGACAACACCAGCACGGTCCTGCAGCTCTACTGGGGCGGCGGCGACTTCCCGTTCTTCGCGAAGTACACGAACGGGTTCACCTGCGGCGGCTAGACCGAGCGTAGTGCCCGCGCGGGGCCGAGCTGAAGCTCGGCCCCGCGTACAAACAACGGGCCGGGCGACTGCCCGGCCCGTTTCAATTCGTCCTGACGCGACGAGCGGTTACTTGATCTGCACCCGGATGCCGCCGCCCACCTGGAAGCCGCCGAGCTTGATGCTGACCACGCTGTTCATGTTGGCGGTCGCGCCCGTGTACCGGGCAAATGCGCCGAGGCCGAAGTTCTTCGTCAGCATATAGCGCAGGTCCGCGCCGAGCGAGTACCCCCACACCATCTTCGTCAGATCCTGCGTCGTCATCGTCACGGTCGGCGCGCTTGCGCCTTCCGTCACCGTTGCGGCCGTCGCCACTTGATGCTTGACCGACACGACCGTCGGTCCTGCCAGCAGCAGCATGTCCAGCCGATCGTCGATCCGGACCAGGTAGACGGCCTGCACCGCCGACCACAACTCTTCGTGTGTCATGTTGGGCACAGTGGACGTGATCGATCGGGGCTGGTCGTAAAAGATGGGATGGGGCAGCGACGCCGTCACGGCCCCGTCGCTCGACGCCTTGCGCATGAACAACGTACCCGCCACGCCGAGATTGCCGATCACGCGCCCGCCGGCCATGATGTCAAACAGCGGGCCGCCCTTCACGCTGCGCGTGACGCCCACCGTCGCCGGTTCGCCGTACAGCGAGAACGAGAATGAGGTCGCCTCGTCGCGCGTGCTGCCCACCTGCGCGCCACCGTTGACGCCAAGAAAGATCCGGCCTTCGGTCCATGCCGGCGTCTGCGCGAACGCCGCACTCCCGGTCAGCAACACCACACCCAACGCAATTACGATTCGCTTCGCCATTCATCCCCTCAACAAATCACGTGGACCCGCCGATAAGCCGGGCAACGTCGTGTAGAATACCATGACAGTTTTTTCGGGGGAGAGTGTTCGAATGAAGCAATCGAAATGGCTCGTTATCTCTGGCGCCGCGATCCTGGCAACGGCGATCGCATGCGGCACCACGCCAACTCCAACCTCGCCCGCTCCGAGTGCGGCCGCGTCAGGCGCCGTGGGCGCCAGCGGTGAGACGCTGAAGATCGGAGCGCCGGCCCTCACCTCGCCCACCGGCAACATTCAGCTCACGACCAGCACCGTCGTGCTCACGTATGGCGCGGTGGCCGGCACGTACGCCACGTTCACGCCGAGTTACCAGATCGAGCTACGCGACCCCAACGGCACGCTCGTCGCCAATCCCACCGTGACAACGACGTCCTATACCGTCACAGCTTCGCTCACGCTCGACACCGCCTACACATGGCGCGTGCGCGCCACCTATCAGGGCGCGTTCGGTCCCTGGTCGACGACGGCGACGTTCAGGACGCAGGTGGACGCCTACATCGCCGGCAACCGAATCTATGACCCCCTGACACTGGGCCGCACTGTCGGCACGCGCAACGGAGCCACCAGCTTTGTGCCGGGCGAAGGGCTCAAACTTGAAGACCAGACGAGCAACCTGCAATACAGTCTTCCCACGACGCTCGAGGTTGGCGAGATGTCCGTCATGATCAAGGGCGCGGACGAAGGCAGCCCGGGTGACAAGAGCAAGGTCTTCGCGATGCAGGAGGGCACGGGACCGTACACCGACAACGACTACCGGATGTCTGTCGAGCTTCGTGGCAGGTCGTACCCCAAACCGGGCGCGGTCACCTGCCGCATCATCACGGGCGATGCGACCGACGAGGGCCGTATCAGCGACTGCCCGCGCATTCAGCTCAATTTCAGCTCCGCCCGCTGGTATTTCTGGAAATTCACGTGGGGGAACGGTGAAGCGCGGCTGGTCGTGCGGGAAGACAGCGAGACCGGCGACGATATCTACGACGCCACGATTGACATCGGCACCCACGCGTATCGCCCTGTGCCGCACACGGTCTATCTGGGCGCCCCGGTCGGGCGCGCCGGCCCGAGCGACGCGACCATCGGCGGCGGTCCGATCTACAAGAACCTCTGGGTCGGCCCGACGGCGCGGCCGGCGTTCCCGGCGATCACCGCGCTGGCCGACGCACTCCTGCGCGGCCCCGGCGGCAACTAGCGCCGGAGCCACCACCGCGGACGATCGCGTCCGCCGGGCTTCAGTCATCACGGGCCGACATCCTCGCGGATGTCGGCCCTTTCGCTTTTCGGAACACGGCCGTATCATGGAACTACCGATGTCCACTACCTCCTTCCGGCGGCGCTACGTGACGCGCGCCGTCGCGGGCGTGCCCCGAGACTTGGCGGTGTCCGCCCTTTCACATCTGAAAGCCATCCGCCCCACGGTCCTCATCTACAACTGCACCTGGGTCTGCGATGCCCAGTGCACGATGTGCAACAACTGGAAATGGGGCAACCGCAAGGAAGATCTGACGCTCGAACAGCTCGAGCCCGTGATGTCCCATGAGTTCTGGGGCGCCGTGGAGAATCTCAACATCTCCGGCGGCGAACCCACCACGCGCAACGATCTGCCGGAAATGGTGGAGATGTTCCACCGGCACCTGCCGCGGATGCGCAAGGTCGGCATCAACACCACCGGCTTGACGCCGAAGCGCGCGATCCCGATGCTCACGCGCATCGTCGAGTTTTGCGGCAAGCACGATCTGCTGCTCAGCGTGCGCGTGTCGCTCGACGGCATCGGCGACGTGCACGGCCAGGTGCGCAACGTGAAGAACGCGTTCGACAAGGCGTCGCAGACCATCGAAGCGATGCAGGCGCTCGCCGCAAGCAACCCGCACTTCCAGTTCGGCATCGCGGCCACGATCTTCAACAAGAACCTGGAAGACGCGCAGCACATCCTCGAGTTCGCGCGCGAGAAGAAGCTCGACATCGTCTTCAACATGCTGCGCTTCACCGACGCGATGCTCCACAACAAGGAGCTTGAAGCGAAGATCGGCTTCGGCCAGCGCGAAGAAGAGTTCATGCGCAAGTTCTTCCTCGACCGCGTGGCGGAGGAATCGATCCTCAGCGGCCAGGCGTTCATGTACCTGCACTACGCGGACATGATCGCCAACGGCTACCACCGGACGATGCCGTGCCCGTTCCAGCGACAGGGCCTGCTGCTCAATCCCAACGGCGATCTGTTCTACTGCGAAAATTCGGCCAAGCTCGGCAACGTGCTCGACGCGTCGGCCAAGGATCTGTACCTGAAGGTTGAGAATCTGGCGCACCGCGAGCAGATGAAGAAGGATACGTGCCCTACCTGCCTCAGCCCGTGCCAGGTGAACGTCGGGGCCATGAAGCAGGTGATTCCGTACGTGAAGTTCCTGCACCGCGCGCGCAAGCTCAAGAAGGACCCGACGCGGCACCTCGACACGCTGCCAGACCCCGTGCGATAGTTCGGGCCTCGGCGTGTCGTCCAGGGCCTCGAACTTCCTCCGCATCGTCTTTGCCGCCGGCCTGACGGCCTATCTGTTCTACAAATCGCACCCGCACGAGGTCGGCGCCGCGCTCGCCGGCGTGTCGTGGGCCTGGATCGGCGCGGCCGTTCTGCTGGTCCTTCTCGACCGCGCCCTGATGGCCGTGCGCTGGATCTGGCTGCTGAGCCCCGTGGACGGCCGGCACCTGCCGTCCACGTCCGCGCTGATGCGCATCTTCTTCGTCAGCACGTTTGTGGGAACGTTCCTGCCCGCAAGCGTGGGCTCGGACGCGGTCCGTAGCTGGCAGGTGTCACAGCGCGGCGTGCCGGGACCGCAGGCGGTGGCGTCGGTGCTCATGGATCGCGTCCTGGGCATCGCGTCGATCCTGATCGCCGCCCTCGGCGGGCTGGCGCTCTACCCCGAGCTGATGGCCCGCCGCGTCGTCATGCTGGCCTTCTTCGCCGCGGTGGCGGGATGCGCCGTGGCGCTGCTGTTCGTGTTCAGCGCGTCGTGGGATGCGTTCATCCGCCGCCGGCTGCTGCCCCGCCTGCCCGCGCGCGTTCAGTCCGTGACCGACCGCGTCCTCGCGGCCCTCC
>JAKALV010000198.1 GCA_021824055.1 Acidobacteriota bacterium | reverse complement strand
CCGCACGATCGCCGCGCTCGACACGGACGGCATGGACGCGATGATCGCGAGCGGCGCGGCCAACGCCGGCATGGTGGCAAAGCTCAACGCGTGCCGTGCGGCGCTCGACGCGGGCGTCGGGACCGTACGGATCGTGGACGGCAAGGACATGGTGACAGGCACCACCTTGATGACGGGGGCGTACGTAGGCCGGCCTGCTCTCCAAGGCCGGCGAGACAAGCAGCGATGACGACACACACGATGACCGAAGTTCAGGGCCTCGAAGCGGAACACGTGCTGCAGGTCTACAAGCGCGCGAACGTGGTGTTCGAGCGCGGCGATGGCGTGCGTTTGATCGACTCGAACGGCCGTGCGTATCTCGACTTCATCTCGGGGGTCGGCGTGGTGGCGCTTGGCCACGCCCACGCCAGGCTCGCGGCGGCCATTGCGGATCAGGCGAAGACGCTCCTCCACACGTCGAACCTCTTCTATCACCCGCTGCAGGGCGAACTGGCGGCGCAGCTGTCCGCGCTGACCGGACTCGACCGCGCGTTCTTCTGCAACAGCGGCACCGAAGCGGTGGAAGCCTGCCTGAAGTTTTCGCGCCGGTTCTGGAAGGGGACGCGGACGAAGTACGTGGCGTTCAGCCACGCGTTTCACGGCCGCACGATGGGTTCGCTCTCGGTCACGTGGGACGAGCACTATCGCGCGCCGTTCGCGCCGCTCATCCCGGATGTGGTGTTCGTGGACGTGAACGACCCGGTGGCGCTCACGGCGGCCGTGGACGACACGACCGCCGCGGTGATCGTGGAACCGATCCAGGGCGAAGGCGGCGTGCGCCCGATTTCCAGCGCCATGGCCGCGGCGATCAACGCGGCGTGCGCGAAGACCGGCGCGCTCCTCATCGCCGACGAGATCCAGTGCGGCTGCGGCCGCACCGGCACATTCACCTACAGCGAAACACTGGGGCTCAAGCCGGACCTGATGGCCCTCGGCAAGGCACTGGGCGCCGGCGTACCGATCGGCGCGGCAATGTTCAGCAACAGGGTGGCCGCCGAAGCGGCGCCCGGCGACCACGGCAGCACGTACGGCGGCAATCTGCTGGCCTGCCGCGCCGCGCTCGTGTTTCTGCACGAACTGGACGTGGCCGGCGGGGGCGGCGTGCTCGCGAATGTGAAGCGCGTGTCCGCGTACTTCGACGCGCGCCTCGACGCGATGAAAGCGAAACACCCGCGCATCGTGGACGTCCGGGGCACGGGCGTGATTCGCGGCATCGACATCGGCGAAGACGCCGGCTGGGTGGTGCCCGCCGCGCTCGAGCGCGGCCTGCTGGTCAACCGCACGGCCACGTCGGTGATCCGGCTGCTGCCGCCGTTCGTGATCACCGAAACGCACATCGACGAGGCGCTCGCGATTCTGGACGACGTGCTGACGCTGCACCTGCAGGAGAAGAAATGACCGATCTCGTCATTCGGCCGGCCACCGCTGATGACGCGAACGCGATGTTCGCGCTGATCAACTCGCACGTGTCCGAAGGACATCTGCTGCCGCGTGAGCTCAACGAGCTCGCCCGGCACGCCGATCGTTTTCTGGTCGCGTGCCTGCCCTCGGCCGATCCCTCGGGCGGCGCGCCGATGGATCTCGTGGCGTGCGCCGAGCTGGCGCCGCTGTCGGCCCAGGTCGCCGAGGTGCGGTCCCTCGTGGTCAACCGGGACGTTCGCGGCGTGGGGCTGGCCTCGCGCATGGTGAACGAAATCCGCTCGGCCGCCAAGTCGCGCGGGTACGAAACACTCTGCGCCTTCACGCACGACGCGCGGTTCTTCGTGCGGCAGAACTTCTCGATCGTGCCGCACACGTGGCTGCCCGAGAAGATCGCCACCGACTGCCTGACCTGCCCGCTCTTCCGGAAGTGCGAGCAGCACGCCATGATGCTGGCGCTCGTCGACGTGCCGCGCTACGCGGCGGTGGCATAGGGATGGCCGTCACGCGCACCTTCGTTCCGACCGGCGGTGTCACGTCGCCGCGCGGTTTCCGCGCGCGCGGCGTCCGCGCGGGCATCAAGAAGAACGGCAATTTCGACGTCGCCATCGTGGAAGCCAACGCGGTCGTCGCGGCGGCCGGGGTCTTCACCACCAACAAGGCGCAGGCGGCGCCGGTGCTCGTGTCGATGGAGCACCTGAAGGCCACCGGCGGCCGGGCGCGCGCGGTGGTCGTCAACGCCGGCTGCGCCAACGCGTGCACCGGCCACCAGGGCATGACCGACGCCCGCGAGATGGCGTCGCTGACCGCCGCCGCTCTCGGCTGCGCGCCCGCCGAAATACTCGTGACCTCCACGGGCGTGATCGGCGTCAACCTGCCGATGGACAAGGTCCGCGCCGGCATCACGGCGGCGGCCGCGTCGCTTTCGGTGGACGGCGCCGAAAGCGCCACGCACGCGATCATGACAACCGATCCGTTTCCGAAGAGCTGCGCGGTGCGCGCCGGAGGATTCACCGTGGGCGGCATGTGCAAAGGCTCGGGCATGATCGAGCCGCGCATGGCCACGATGCTCGGCTTCATCACCACCGACGTCGCCATCGCGCCGGAGGTGCTGCGCGCGGCGCTGGTCAAGGTCGCCGACGCGACCTTCAACGCCATCACGGTCGACGGCGAGTGCTCGACCAACGATTGCGTGTTCGTGCTCGCATCCGGCGAAAGCGGCGTGGACGTGACGAGCGCCGACGACGTGGACTTCATCGGCGCGCTGACTGACGTGTGCGGCTTTCTGGCGCGCCAGATCGTGCGGGGCGGCGAGGGCGCCACCAAGCTCGTCACGGTGAACGTCACCGGCGCGGCCACCGCCGGCGATGCGTGGCTGGCGGCGCGGACGATCTGCAATTCGCCGCTGGTCAAGACGGCGATTCACGGCGGCGACCCCAACTGGGGTCGGCTGGTGGCGGCCGCGGGCCGCTCCGGCGCGGCGTTCGACATCAACACCACGTCGGTGTCGATCGGCCCCGTGCGGCTGTTCGTCAAGGGCGTGCCGCACGACGACCTGGCGCCGAAGGCCGCCGACGAGCTCATGCAGAAGGAGATCACCATCACGGTGGATCTCGGACTCGGCGGCAATCACGCCGCCCGGATGTGGACGTGCGACTTCAGCGCGGAATACGTGCGCATCAACGCGGAGTACAGAACATGAAGGTTCCAGGGTTCCAGGGTTCCGCCGCGCCGAAGGCCGCCGACAACCAGACGCCGAGGGTGCGCGCCTTCAGCCGCGCGAAGGCGCGGGGCATCGCCCGCGGACTGCGCTCGAAGGACTTCCTGTCGGTCCTCGACCTGTCGCACGAGGAGCTGGACGAGACGCTCGCGCTGGCCGCCGAGATGAAGGGGGAACGCGCTCAGGGCCGCAACCCGAGGACGCCGCTCGCCGGCCGCCACGTGGCGCTGCTCTTCGACAAGCCGTCGCTGCGCACCAAGAGCACGTTCACCATCGCGATTCGCGAACTGGGCGGCGACGTGATCGACCCGGCGGCGGAAGTGGCGCTCGGCAGCCGCGAAACCGTCACCGACGTGGCCAGAAATCTCGAACGCTGGGTCGCCGGCGCCGTCGTCCGCACCTTCGCGCAGGCACGCCTCGTGGAATTCGCCGCCGCCGCGCCCGGGTTGCGGGTAGTCAACGCGTTGACCGACGAGGAGCACCCGTGCCAGGCCGTGGCCGATCTGCTGACGCTCCGCGAGCACCTGGGCGATCTGCGGGGCCGCACGGTCACGTTTGTCGGCGACGGCAACAACGTGGCGGTGTCGCTGGCGCACGCCGCGGTGATGTCCGGCATGCGCGTGCGGGTGGCCTCGCCGAAGGGTTACGAGCTGCCGAAGCCGATCATCGCCGACTGCGCGCGCGTGGCGCGCTGGGGCGGCGTGGTGGAAGTGACCAACGACCCGATTGCGGGCGTGGCCGGCGCCGATGCCATCTACACTGACGTGTGGGCATCGATGGGCCAGGAAGAACAGGCCGAGGCCCGCGAGGAGATCTTCGCCGCCTTCCAGGTGAACGAACCGCTCATGGACGCGGCCGGCCCGGACGCGCTCTTCATGCATTGCCTGCCGGCGCATCGGGGCCACGAAGTCACCGACGCCGTGATGGACTCGCCGCAGTCGGTCGTGTTCGATCAGTCGGAGAACCGGCTGCACGCGC
The DNA here is from genome assembly GCA_021824055.1 of Acidobacteriota bacterium. GTDB lineage: Bacteria > Acidobacteriota > Vicinamibacteria > Vicinamibacterales > SCN-69-37 > SCUN01. The sequence goes on along the minus strand of JAKALV010000198.1, from coordinate 2,132 downwards.
AGAAGGCGCTGCTGGCGAAGCTGTTCGCTTAGCGCGGAACGGGTTCGCGCGAAGCGCGCGGCGCGCGGAACAGCAGCCAACCCACGCCGCCGCCGATCACCCACGCCGACGTGATGAGCGCCGCGTGGAACCACGTCAGCGGCGGCCGGCCCAACTGGCCCCAGCCTCGAAGCATGTTCGTCCACGCCGTCACATGAACGAACGGCAAGGTCGGCGGATACGGCATCATCCAACCCGCGACGGCGCCTCCGCCGAAGAGCGCTCCCGCAAACGCGCCGCCAGCGGCGCCCACTTCCGGTCTGGCCCGCCGGAGCACCACGAGTCCCACCAGCAGCACCGGCAGCGTGGCCACGAGCGACACAGCGTGCGCGGGATCCACCGCCATCACGACCAGCGCCGCCGCATAGCCGGCGGCAAACAACACCACGCGCGCCGGGCCCGGGACGGGCCCATCGGCGCGACGCGGCCGCAGGCGTTCGTACAGCGCCACCGGCAGGGCGAGGTGCACCAGGCCGGTGAGCACCATCAGCGAGCGCGCCTCCTGCCACTGCCCGCCGGGCGTGGTCATCAGCACGACGGCGCAGCCGACGGCAGCCACCACAAACCCGAGTTGACGACGGACCCGTTCATCGCTCAGCTTCGCCCACGACCGCTCGAGTTCGCCGAACTCCGCGATCAGCCCGATCACCAGCGCGAGCAATGTGACGACCGCGAGCGCATGGGCGGACTCGCGTGTCGCCACGACGGCATCGCCGGCGGCGCGAAGCCCTTGCAGCACCAGCCACGCGAGGGCCCACCAGGTGAGCGCTGAGAGGACGTGCGCGTGCGTCATCCGGCGGCGCAGCCACAACGTGGCGAGCCACGCCAGCATGATCGCGGCGGCGACCATGTGGCCGGCCAGCGCGATGGTGTGCAACTCGCTGCCGGCGGGCGCCGCCGATCGCAACGTCCACCACTCCAGCATCGCGACGGCCGCAACCACCGGCGGAGTTCCCGCGATAAGCACGGACGTCGGCAAGACTCGCGCGGATTGGCGAACGCTCCATTCGGCGAAGTGGAGCGATCCGGCGCCGGCTCGGCCGCCGATCCACATCCAGAACAGCACGACGATCGCGCCGGCATCGCCGATCATCTGCTCCGCCCAGTCGACCGTGAACACCCAATCCTTTGCGGCACCCGAGGCGACGACGGCCCCCGACACCAGCAGGGCGCCCCAGAGTGTCAATCCAAACTCAACGCGTGACCTGGCGCGAGCGCGGGTGATGTAGAGCGCGGCAAGTCCGGCGACGCTCATCACACCGCCCACCAGCACCTGTGCCGGCAGCAGATTCCATCCCAGACCGCGCCGGAGCCCCGACGGTCCCGCGGTGACGTAGCCCACGCACACGGCGGCCAGACACCACCACGCGGATGCCGCAACCGTCGACGGCAGCGATCGCGCGCTCAGATAAAAGATCCACGCGATCCACAGGATCGGCAGCACCACGACGGGTGTGCCAACCCAGGTGCCGGATACGAGCACCTGATAGAACACCAGCCACGGCGCGAGAATCGCCAACGCGAATGGTCCGCGCTGGGACGCCGCGGCGGCCAGCGCGACCGACCAGATCAACACGAACAGGCCCAGGTGCGCGCCGGAACGCGTGATCGCCGCCGCGCTGGCCGGCGCGCCGGGCACCAGCGTCAACGCCGCGGCGACCGACAGCGCGACGGCGCCGGTCAGCGCGGTACGCTCCGCCCCACCCAGCGTCCACACCCGGCGCAACAGTGCAATAACTTTGAGGAGCGGCGCCACTTGATAGCGCCACGCGTAGTGGCCGAACCCGTGCAGCGCGACCAGGTGCCGCCGCTTCAGGGTCACCCGACCTTCTGACACGTCCCGTTCTGCGTTTGCACGATATTGGGCTGCGGCATCTGGAACGGCACGAACTCAGGCGACGGTGTTCCGGGCGGACCGTCGTAGTCGTAGCGGATGACGCTTCCCTGCACGCTCCAGCGTCCCCACGCCGACATGCTCATGCCGTTCACGAACACCTGCGCTTGAAATGTTCCGTTCGGCCTCAAGGCCATCTGTTCGCGCGCCATCACGCCGTTGGCCATCACCTGGCATTGCCACGACCCGACGAGCGCCG
>JAKALV010000197.1 GCA_021824055.1 Acidobacteriota bacterium | reverse complement strand
CCAGCAGAACGGCACCGAGCACCAGGCACCTTCGCACCCAGCGCCAGCACCAGCACCAGCACCAGCACCCTGACACCATGGAACCTTGGCCCCTTGGCACCCTCATGCCCCTAGCTCATCTTTTGCATCACCGAAAGGAACTCGGCGTTGTTCTTGGTCTTGCCCATCTTGTCGAGCAGCAGCTCCATCGCTTCCACCGGCGACAGCGGGTTGAGCACCTTGCGCAGCACCCACACGCGGTTGAGGTCTTCCTTCGGGATGAGCAGCTCTTCCTTGCGCGTGCCGCTCTTGATGATGTCCACGGCCGGGAACACGCGCTTGTCCACGAGCTTCCGGTCGAGATGGATTTCCATGTTGCCGGTGCCCTTGAACTCTTCGAAGATGATGTCGTCCATCCTCGAGCCCGTGTCGACGAGCGCGGTCGACATGATCGTCAGCGAGCCGCCTTCTTCCACGTTGCGCGCCGCGCCGAAGAACCGCTTCGGCTTCTGCAGCGCGTTCGAGTCGAGACCGCCCGAGAGAATCTTGCCCGACGATGGCGCCACGGTGTTGTAGGCGCGGGCAAGACGCGTGATCGAGTCGAGGAGGATCACGACATCTTTCTTGTGCTCGACCAGGCGCTTCGCCTTCTCGATCACCATCTCGGCGACCTGCACGTGGCGTGTCGCCGGCTCGTCGAACGTGGACGAGATGACTTCGCCCCGCACCGAGCGCTGCATGTCGGTGACTTCTTCCGGCCGCTCGTCGATGAGGAGCACGATCAAGTACACCTCAGGGTGATTCGTCGTGATCGACTGCGCGATGCTCTGCAACAGCATCGTCTTGCCCGTGCGCGGCGGCGCGACGATCAGGCCGCGCTGCCCCTTGCCGATCGGCGTCATCAAGTCCATCACGCGGCCCGACAGGTTGTCGGTGCCGGTTTCGAGCTTGAGGTGCTGCTGCGGATAGAGCGGCGTCAGGTTCTCGAAGAAAAGCTTGTTACGGGCCTGATCCGGCGATTCGAAGTTGACCGCCTCGACCTTGATGAGCGCGAAGTAGCGCTCGCCTTCCTTCGGCGGCCGCACCTGACCGGAGACGGTGTCGCCGGTCTGCAGGTCGAACTTCCGGATCTGCGACGGCGAGACATAAATGTCATCCGGGCCGGGCAGGTAGTTGTAGTCGGGCGCGCGCAGGAAGCCGAAGCCATCCGGCAGCACCTCCAACACACCTTCGGAAAACAGGAAGCCGCTCTGCTCGGTCTGGGCCTTCAGGATCTGGAAGATCAGATCCTGCTTGCGCATGCCGGTGGCGCCGGCCACGTTGAGGTCCTTGGCGATCTGCGTGAGCTTCTGAATGCTCGCGTCCTTCAGATCGTTGATGTTGAGCGCCGGGCCCTTGTTGGGATTGTTCGGATCCGCCTCACCGGGCGGCGTGTCGGGCAATTCCTCCACATCTTTGGGGAGCCCTTCGAACACCGGGCCGTGACGTCGGGGACCGCCGCCACCAGAATTGCCAGGATTACCGGAACCAGAGTGCCGCCCGTGCGAGCGTTTGTGATGATGTGCCATGTTGGAGGGTATGGGAATTGTTGGGGTGTGTTGACGAACGAACGAACTATGTCAGGTGCGGAAGCTTGAATATAGCAGGGCAAAGGGCAGAGGGCAAAGGTAAAGGGAGGGAAAAGGGAAAAGGGCTCCCGTCGCGCTAGTACCGTCCCGGGCTGTCGCCGATGCCGAGAATGCTGCACGCTACCCGGGTGTCGAGGCCGAGCGCGCGGGCACGGGCCACGACGTCGGGACCGTCGGCTCCGGGGTTCAGCCAGACCACCGGCACGCCCTTGGCCTTGAGCTGGTCCATCGCCGCCAAACCGATCGCCGGCGGCAGATACACGCTGGCCTCGTCGATCGCGCCCGGGTAGTCCAGCACGCTCGCGTAGGCCTTCTCCCCTTCCACTTCCGCTTCGCGCGGGTTGATCGGGACGACGGTGAACCCGTTGGCACGGAACGCGCGCAGGGCTTTGTTGCCGAACTTGCTGCGGTTGGTGGACGCGCCGAGGATGGCGACGGTGGGCATGACACCGACAGTAGCATCGGCAATCGGGGAATCGGAAATCGGGAATCTTCGATCGGAGAATCGGAGAATCGGGGAATCGACGATCGGAAATCGGGAATCAATTATCGGGAATCGGGAATCGGGAATCGGGAATCGGGAATCGGCACAGATCGGAAATCGGGAATCAATTGCCGGGAATCGAAGGGCGTCAGTGCGCGCGCAGCACCGCGGCCGGGTCGGTACGGGCGGCGCGACGGGCGGGGATCCAGGCGGCGGCCGCGCTCGCTACGACCATGACCGCAGCGACGATGCCCAACGTCCACGGATCGCGCGCATCCGTGCGCGCGAGGAAGGCCTGCAGAAACTGACCGCCCCAATACGCGCCGATCAGACCGATTCCCGCGCCGGCGAGCACTGGGCGCACGGCTTCTCGCATCACCATCTGACCGAGGCCTGATGGCGTGGCGCCGAGCGCGATCCGGACGCCGAGTTCGCGGCGGCGCAGCGACACCTCGAAACTGGCGACCGAGTAGAGACCGATGACCGCCAGCGCCAGAGCCGCGATGCCGAACGCGCCGAAGAGGGCCGCGCGAAAGCGATCGTTCTTCAGGCTGTTCGATATCGACACGTCCTCATCACCGACTTGAATCGAGGTCGGGTTCAGGCCAGCGGCTTTGAGCTGCCGCCGTACTGCGACGACGGATGGCTGCCGTCCGTTCGCAGTGCGGGCCACGTACGACAGGAAGCGAAACTTCGTCGCATCGACCGGCACGAACAGGGCCGGCTGTGGAGCTGCGGCCGGGCTGCTTCGAATGTCTGCCACGATCCCGACGATCTGGAAGGGCTCTTCTCCCCCGCTCTGAAGTAACCGTCCCACGGCTCGCTGTGGGTCCACACCCGGCCAGATGAACCGAAGGGCGCTCAGATTCAGCACGCCGACGTGCGCGTGCGAGGCGACATCGTCCGACGCGATCAACCGCCCGGCGACGACGCGCGCACCCATCGTCTCGAGCAGACCGGCCCCAACGCGATACCGCGAGCCGACCCGGCCCATCTCCGGTGTCAGCTGCTCCGGACGCGAGCCATCCATCGGCAACGAGTTGGCTGAAGCCACCATGCGCATGCCGCTCATCGCCTTCAACGCGCGTTCCACCTCGACGTACTGCTCGTAGTTCGCGCCGGGATCGGGACGGGGCGGCAGAAAGACGCTCACCGTGTAGAGCGCCCGAGGGTCAAAACCGAGATCGGTCTTCAGGAGGCCGATCAAACTGCGAGACGTGGCGGCCGCGCCCGCAACGAGCAAGACGCTGACGGCCGCTTCCACGAGCAGCAGGCTGCGGCCGCCGATTCGTCGCGCGCTGCCGCGACCCGCATGCTGCTGCAACGCTGCGAGCACATCCACCCGGCCGGCCCGAAGACCGGGGGCGACGCCCGCGATCGCTGCCCCCAGAACGGCACAGCCAACCAACGCGAGCATGACCCTGAGATCGGCGAGCCCCGCCGAATATCGGCTGAAGACGGCCGGCAGCACCTGTTCCAGACCGTGACGGACCAGGACGAGCACAAGCGCCGCCACCGCTCCGCCCGCGACGGCAAGACAAAGCGCTTCGATGAGCGCGCCGCGAATCAAGCGGCCGCGACTGGCGCCGAGCGCCAGATGCACCGCATGCTGCTGCTCACGCGAGCGCCCGCGGACCAGCATCAGGCTCGACAGATTCGCGCAGGCCACCAGGAACACCAGGGCCGAAGCCGCCGCGACCAGCCACAGGTATGAGGTGTAGTACCCGAACAGCACACGGTCGAGTGGCACGAGCCGAATGACGGTTGGCAGACGTCCGGGCGGCGGAGCGGGCTCTCCGGCGCGGAGACGGGCGACCATCGCATCGACCTGCGCCTGGGCCACAGCGAGCGAGACGCCAGGCTTCAGCCGGATCGTCGGCGGCACCGCTCGCTCGCGAGGATCCCGCGCGACAAACAACGTGAAGTCCAAGAAAATTCCGTCCGACTTTGGGTCGAGATAGCTGGTGGCGTTGATGAAGTGCGGCGGCAGAATGCCCACCACCTCCGTCGGCTCGCGCGAGTTCCAGATCCGCTGGCCGATCAAGTCGCGCCGACCGGCGAACCGGCTCTGCCACAGTTCGTAACTGATCAGCGCCACGCGACGTTTGGAGCGCGCGTCATCTTCCGTGAAGTCGCGGCCCGCATATGGCCGCACGCCCAGAACGCTGAGCGCGTTATACGAGACCTCGGACAGAGAAATGGCAGTTTCGTCACCCGGTTCGGGGGCCAGCGTGAAGCCAAGGCCGTTCGAACCGGCCTGCGAGGCATCGACAACCGCATCAAGCCGCCGGGCCTCGGCCACGTAGTTCATCGGCAGCGTTCCGTAGAACTGTGACCCGTCCGCTGCGGTCTCGCGCATCACGACCAGGTCCTGTGGCCGTTCGTACGGCAGCTTACGAAACAGCATCCTGTCCACCGCCGCAAAGACCGCCACGTTCACGCCGATGCCCAACGCGAACGTCAATACCGCGCCAACCGTGAACCATCGCGCCTGCCGCAGCGACCGAATCGCGTATCGCAGATCAGTCCACATGACGTCTCCGTTCACCGTGCGCCGCAGACCGATCCCCGCCGCCAGCGCTTGCGCGCCAATCCACCACTCCGTCTTGCCAAGTCGCGCGGCTTCATCGGACAAGTTCGCGCCGGTGATGGGCGCGCGACATCGACCGCCACTTCGAAGTTGCCCGCCGCGGTTTCGAAGACCACCACCGGCGGCGCGGCCTGCGCCTGCAGCAGCATCGCGAACACGGACGCGAGCCGCATCATTATTGAAAGATCTTGCCCGGATTCAGAATGCCGTTCGGATCGAACGCCTGCTTTACGCGGCGCATCGTCTCGATCGTGGGCCCCGTCAGTTCCATCGCGAGATACGGCGCCTTCGCAAAGCCGATGCCGTGCTCGCCGCTGATCGAGCCCTCGAGCGCGATGGTCCCGCGGAACAGCACGCCCTCGGCCTCGTGCGCGCGGCGAATCTCGTCCTCATCGCCCGGCGTGACCATGATGTTTACATGAATGTTGCCGTCGCCCACGTGCCCAAAACACGGAATGCGCAGCTTGAACTGCGTCTTGATGCGGTCGACCAGCTCGAATAGCTCCGGCACGCGGCCCTTCGGCACCACGACGTCGTGATTGAACTTGAGCGGCGTGATCATCCTGAGCGACGGCGAGAGTTCCCGCCGCACCCGCCACAACTCCTGCCGCTCCGCATCGTCCTTGGCGCGAAGAAATTCCGTGGCACCGGCGTCGGCGCACGCCTTCTCGACTCGCACCGCTTCGGCCGCCACCTGTTCGGCGATGCCATCCACCTCGAGCAGCAGGAGCGCCGCCGTGCCTGCCGGCGCCAGCGACCGCACGTTCAACGCCTGCGCCACGGCTTCGAGGCAATCGCCATCGATCAGCTCGAGCGCGGCCGGAACGACGCGCGCGCGAATCAGGTTGGTGACGGCGTTCACCGCGTGCCGCACGCTCGGAAAACTCGCGCGCATCGTCACCTGCACGGGCGGCTTCGGCACGAGACGCAGAATGATCTTGGTGATGATCGCGAGCGTGCCTTCCGATCCCACGAGCAACTGCGTCAGGTCGTAGCCGACCACATTCTTCACGACCTTGCCGCCGGTGCGGATGATCTCGCCGCTCGGCAGCACGGCCTCGAGACCGAGCACGTAGGCCTTGGTGACACCGTACTTGAACGCGCGCGGCCCGCCGGCGCATTCGGCCACGTTCCCGCCGATCACGGACTGCCGCAAACTCGCGGGATCCGGCGGATAGAACAGGCCCACCTTCTCCACCGCGTCCTGAATGTCGCCGGTGATCACGTTCGGCTCAACCACCGCGAGCAGGTTGAGCTCGTCGATTTCGAGAATCCTGTTGAGGCGCTCGAGGCTGAGCACCACGCCCCCGCGCACGGGCACCGCGCCGCCGGTGTAGCCGGTGCCGCCGCCGCGCGGCACCAGCGGCGTTCGCGTTTCATTGCACAACGCGGCGATGCGCGAAATCTCAGCGGTGTCTGCGGGCAGGACCACGGCGTCGGCCGGGTGGCCGCGCTTCAACGCATCAGTGCCGTACGTCGTCCGTGACTCTTCATCGACCCGCACATACTCCGCGCCGACGATGTCGCGCAGGCGATCGACGAACTGATTTGACCTCACTGCCTCACTGCCTCACTGCCTCATTGCCTCACTGCCCAATTGCCCCACTGCC
>JAKALV010000196.1 GCA_021824055.1 Acidobacteriota bacterium | reverse complement strand
CGGCGAGTACTTGAACGAGAACATCGAGTGATACTGCGCCCGGCGCGTGAGATCCAGCGTGAGCTCGAAGTCCTCGTCCGTCTCACCGGGAAAACCCACGATCATGTCGGTGGACAGCGCGATCGATGGAATCGCCTCGCGCAGCGCCGACAACTGCTCGAGGTAACCGGCTCGCGTGTAGCGCCGGCGCATGGCGCCGAGGATGCGATCCGAGCCCGACTGGACCGGCAGGTGCAGATGCTTGGCCACCTTCGGAAGATCGCGAATCGCCGCGATCAAGCGCGGGGACACATGACGCGGATGCGGGCTCGCGAAGCGGATCCGCTGCACGCCCGCCACGTCGTGGACGCGATGCAGCAGATCCGCGAAATCGCAGGCCTCGTCCGGCGCCTGGTAGTGATTGACGATCTGCCCGAGCAGCTGCACTTCGGCGTGTCCGGTGCGCGCGGCCTCGCGGACCTCCGCCAGGATGTCGCCCACCGGCCGCATGCGCTCGTGCCCCCGCGTATACGGCACGACGCAGAACGAACAGAACTCATTGCAGCCTTCAATGATCGTGACCCAGGCCCGGACGGGATCCGAACCATGGGACACGCCGAGAGGGAACGAGACATCCTCGTAGGGATTGATGTCGGCGCGCGGCTTGCGGGTCGCGCGGGCTTCCTCCAATAACCGCGGCAGTTGCTTGACGGCCTGCGTGCCGGCCACCACGTCGACCAAGGTTCCGCCCGCAAACAGCTTGTCGCCTTCCTGCTGCGCCACACAGCCGGTGACCGCCACCATCGGGGTCTTGCCGCGTTCAGCGCCGGCATCGCGGATTTCGCCGAGCCGAGACCGGAGCTTGTCGACCGCGCGCTCGCGAACGCTGCACGTATTCATGACCACCAGATCGGCGTCCGCCTCGTCGGCTGTGGCGACATACCCCTCCGCTTCGAGCAGGCCGGTAATGCGCTCGCTGTCGTGGTAGTTCATCTGGCAGCCGAATGTCTCGACCAGAAACTTACGCGCCACGGGGAGCCTTCGCTTTCGCTCGCGGTCGACTTTCGCTTTCGCCTTTCGGTTTATGTTCGCTTCTCTGGCGAACGGCCAACATTTCGCGCGCCGACGCCACCACAGACGTTGAAATCGTGGCTCCGGCGATCATCCGGGCCAGCTCCTGTTCGCGTCCGCCGGCGTCCAGCCGCGTGACCGTGGTCAGCGTGCGCCCGCCCTTCACCTGTTTATCGATGACCAGATGCGAGTCGCCCCGGGCGGCAATCTGTGGCAAGTGCGTGATGCAGAGCACCTGGCACCGGCGGGCCAGCGCCTGCAGCTCCGCGCCAACCGCATCCGCCGCTTCCCCACCGATGCCCGCGTCGACCTCATCAAACACCAGCGTGCGGGTCGGCCCGGCGCCATCGGCGGGCGCGGCCGACAAGCCGTGGAGCGCCAGCATCACGCGCGACAACTCGCCGCCCGACGCGATCCGGGCCAACGGGCGCAGTTCCTCGCCCGGATTCGGCGAGAGGTAGAACTCCACGCGGTCGATGCCCCGATCGTTCCATTGCGCCGGGTCCTGCTCGTGGGTGGCGACCCGAATGTCCACGCGGCACTTCGCCATGGCCAGCGCGGCCAGCGCCGCTTCAAGCCGGCGGCTTAGCGCGACGGCGGCCTTGCGACGCGCCGCCGACAACTGCCGTGCCACGTCAAGAAACGCGTCGGCCGCATCCGCGGCCCGGCGCGCCAATTGGGCCGCACGTTCCTCGCTCGCGCCCAGCCCGTCGAGCTCCGTCCGCAGGGCCTTCCCGCGGTCGATCACGTCGGCGAGCGCGGGGCCGTGCTTGCGCTTGAGGCGCTCGAGCGCGGCGAGCCGGTCCTCGACCTCCTGCAGGCGGGCCGGCGACGCGTCAAGTCCGGCGGCGTACCCGCGCAGAAAGAACGCCAGGTCCTCGAGCCGCGACTTCACCTCGTCGCGCTGCTCCAGGAACGGCCGCGCCTTGGGATCGATCTCGGCCAGGTCGGCCATCCGCTTCCACACGACGGACAACGATGCGAGCGCGGCGCCCTCGCTGTCGTACAGCGCGCTGTAGGCTTCGGTCGAGAGCCGGCTGAGCCGGTCCGCATTGGCCAGCATCACGCGCTCGTCGGCCAACTGCTCGTCTTCACCCGGCTTCGGCCCGACTTTTTCGATTTCGCCGAGCTGGAAATTGATCAGCTCGATGCGCGCGGCCTTCTCGCGCTCGCTGAGCTGCGTACGGTCGAGCGCGGCGCGCGCCTCGCGCCAGGCCTCGAACCGTTCCGCGACCGACGCCAGCAGTTCCGGCGCGCCCAGGTTCTCGTCGAGCAACGGTCCGTGCGCCTCGGGATTGAGCAGGGCCTGATGCTCGTGCTGGCCGTGCAGATCCACCAGACCCGCGCCGAACTCCCGCAGCGCCGTCGTCGTGGCCAGCGTGTCATCGACGAACGCGCGGCTGCGCCCCTGCGCCGACACTTCGCGCCGGACGATGACCTCGCGGCCGTCGCCGCGCTCGAAGATGGCCTGCACGGTGGCGGTGTCTTCGCCCGTGCGGACCAGGTCGGCGCTCGCGCGTCCGCCCACGAGCAGGTCGAGCGCCTCGACCAGCATCGACTTGCCGGCGCCCGTCTCGCCCGTGAGCACGGTGAGACCGGGCTCGAGATCGATCTCGAGCTGGTCGATCACGGCAAGGTGGCGGATGCTGAGGAATCGCAGCATGAGGGCTAGAGGCCGCATCGTATCAATATTCGGGCGGCGTTTTTGGCAGGCGGGATGGCCGCGTGCTACTCTTCCAAGCATTCGCGCTGATCCCACCGGCGCCCTTTCGACACACGATGCATTTTGGACACGACGCCTTCGACTGACTTCGTCAAGCTCATCCGTGACGCCACGCCGCTGGCGCAGATCGTCATGGGTATTCTGGTCACTTTTTCAGCCATTTCCTGGGGCGTCATCGCGTCCAAGTACGCGCAGTTCCGCCGCGCGGCGGCCGAGACCACGACGTTTCTGGACGTGTTCCGGCGCAGCAGCCGTTTTTCCGAAGTGCAGTCGGTCTGCGGAAACCTCACGGCCAGTCCCCTGGTCGGCCTGTTTCTCGCCGGCTACACGGAGGTCAACGCCCAATTGCGCGGCGTGGGTCCGGCCGATCCGGCCAAGCCGGCCCCGGCGGTCGCGCGTCCAACATTGAAGAGCATGGAAGCCCTGGATCGAGCGTTGCTGCGCGCGGCAAGCGTCGAAGTGACCCGGCTCGAGAAACGTGTGACGTTTCTCGCCACCACGGCCTCGATCACGCCGTACATCGGCTTGTTCGGCACCGTGATCGGCATCATGAATTCATTCATGGGCATTGCCGGCGCCGGCTCGTCGAGCCTCGGCGTCGTGGCGCCCGGCATTGCCGAAGCCCTGATCGCCACGGCGCTCGGCCTCTTCGCGGCGATCCCGGCCGTGTATTTCTACAACGAGCTCGCCGGCAAGGTGAAAGCCTTCACCGTCAGCATGGACGACTTCGCGATGGAGTTCCTCAACATCGCCGAGCGCAACTTCACCTAGCCGCCAGACGATGCCGCGCCTCGAAACTTCAGCGTCTTCGAGCAGCGGACGGTCGGGACGCCGGGGCCGCGGGCCGCGCGTCTCGACCGCGCTCTCCGAAATCAACGTCGTCCCGCTCGTCGACGTCATGCTGGTGCTGCTTGTCATCTTCATGGTGACCGCGCCGATGATGCAGCAGGGGTTCGAGGTGAACCTGCCGCAGTCGCGCAAGTCCACGCCCATCTCGGCCGAGCCGGTCTACGTCACCGTGCCCGCCGGGTTCCGCAAGGACCAGATGGTGCAACTGGGCGACGAGAGCGTGCGGCTGACCGATCTGCCTGAGCGCGTCCGCCAGGCGCTCCTGAACACCTCCACGAAGGACGTCTACCTGCGGGGCGACGGCACCGTGGCCTACGCGGACATCATCCATGTCACCGACGCCCTGAAGGCCGGCGGGGTTGAGCGGGTGGCACTGGCCACCCAGCCGCCAAGGACCGAAAGATAGGGATGCTGCCATGCATGAAGGCGTGAGCGACATCCTCGTGGCCCGGGCCCGTGAACTGGACGACATCAGCCGCCCCATGACGGCGTCGTTTGCCGTTCACGTGATGCTGCTGCTGGCGCTGGCCGCGCTGCCCTCGGCCTGGCTGGCCGGCAACCCGCCCGAGAAGCTCATGGTCATCAGCCTTGGCGCCGGGGCCACCGGGCCCGCGCCGAACGGGCTGACCGCGCTTGGGGGGAAGAAGGTGGACGCTGTGGCGCCGCCGAACAAGCGTCCGGAACCGATCATCCCCGCCGCGCCGAAGTCGACGGCCATGGCGGAACCCGTGAAGGCTCCCGCGAAACCGCCGGTCAAGAGCACCGCCCCGCCACCCCAGGCGCCGCCGACCACGAAGCTCTCGACCGGGGCGCAGATCACGCCGGGCAATGCGGTGGCGGCCACGACAGCGATCGGAGTGGCGTTCGGTCTCTCGAGCGGCGGCCAGGGCGGCACCACGCTGGACTCGAACTTCTGCTGCCCCGACTGGATCAACCTGATGCGCAGCGGCATCAGCTGGAACGCGAATCTGGGCGTGGCCGGCGAAGTGGTCATCCGGTTCGTGGTGCAGCGCGACGGATCGATCACCAACATCGATGTGCTCAAGAAGAGCGGCGTTGCGATCCTCGATCTCGATGCCCAGCGCGCGCTGAGCTACGCGCATCTGCCCCCGCTGCCGGCCGCGTACGAGCCGGACCGCCTGACCATTACGCTGACCTTCCCCTACATCCGATGAGACGCTTACTGCTTTCTGCTGTCGCCGCCGCCATCAGCGCGGTCACCTGGCTCTCCGCCGCGCCGGCGCCGTCGGCCTTCACCGCCGCGGACGACTACACGATGCCGCAAGCGCAGGAGCAGTCGATCGCGGTCACGATGATCAACCGGCCGGGGCTGCCGCCCCATATTGCCGTGCCGCCGTTTGTGGTGTTGACGGCCGACCAGACCACGCAGGACGCGGCGCGCGTCCTCACCGACGTGTTGAGCGCCGATCTCCGGTTCGAACGCGAGTTCGACGTGATGCCGGCGGCGAGCTACGCGGGCATTCCGTCGGCCCAGACGATCGACGCCCTGCCGTACGACCGCTGGGCGCAGCTGGGCGCCGATTACGTGGCGCTTGGTTCCGTCAAGGCCGGCGCGGCGGCGGGTCAATTCGATGTCGAGTTGCGCGTGGTCAGCGTCCGGGAGCGGCGGCAGGCGTATGGCGCCGCGTTCACCAGCACCGCGCGCAGCGCGCGTCGCGTGGCGCACACGTTCTCGGACGAAATGCACAAGACCATCCGCGGGGTGGACGGCGTGGCGCGGACGCGGATCGCGTTCTCGTCAACGCGCGACGGCGAACGCATCGGCAAGACGATCGAGGAGCGCTCGGCGAAAGAGATCTACATCATGGACTACGACGGCGCGAACCAGCAGAAGGTCACCGCGAACCGTTCGCTGAACATCTCGCCCTCGTGGTGTCCCGACGGCCAGTGCCTCGCGTACATGACCTATGCCTCGGGCTTCCCGGACATCGTGCTGCAGAACATCTTCGGGCAGATCGGGATGTCGCACCCGGCCCACGGCACCGATCTCGTCCAGAACTATCTGCCGGCCATCTCCCCCGACGGGACCAAGATCGCGTTTGGGTCCACGCGCAACGGCGAAGCCATGGACATCTACGTCGTCAATCGCGACGGCACGGGCCAGCGGCGCCTCACGAACAACGCGGCCGTGGACAACACGCCGGCCTGGTCGCCGTCGGGCAACCTCATCGCGTTCACGTCGTACCGCTCGGGCAGCCTCCAGATTTATCTGATGAACCCGGAAGGCGGCGCCGTGAACCGCGTGGAGAACAACTGCTCGCATTGCGACCGCCCGACGTTTGCGCCGGGCCTGAGCGGATTGCTGCTCGCCTACTCGACACAGACCGGGGTCGGCCACGACATCGAGCTCTACGATTTCAGCACGCGCCAGGCGCGGCGGCTCACGAGCGGCCAGGGCACGAATGAGAGCCCGAGCTTCGCGCCCAACGGGCGCCACGTGCTGTTCTTCACGACCCGCTGGGGCAAGGAACAACTCGCGGTGGTGGATATCGACGGCAAGAACGTGCGGCGCCTGACCGAACTGGGCAGAAATACCTATCCCAGCTGGTCGGGATTCCTGAAGTAGACGCTATGCTAGTAAAGGACCCGATGATGTTGCGCATCCGAATGGTTTCCGTGTTGTTCGTCACGGCCGTGGCCGCCGTGTCGTTTGCCTGCGGCGGCAAGAAGCCGCCGGTGGCAACGCCCACGCCGCCGCCGCAAATCG
>JAKALV010000005.1 GCA_021824055.1 Acidobacteriota bacterium | reverse complement strand
GAACGGGCATCGCGCCCGTTCGTCCGTGATTCGCATTGTCAGGTGGGCCGCCGGCGCGGCCAGTTCAGGAGTCTGACGTGGGTTCCGGGGTCACGCTCAGCGGATTCAACAACATCGACTTTGGCAGCATCGTCACGGCGCTGATGAAGCAGGCATCCGAGCCGCTCACGGTGTTGCAGACACGCCAGAACGCGATCAACTCTCAGATCAAGGCGATGGCGTCGCTGGGCACCCGCGTCTCCTCGCTGAAGACGGCGTCAGATGACCTGGGCGACACCAACACGTTCTCCGCCTACAACGTGACGTCGGGCGACGGCACGGCGGTCACCGCCAAGACGGGCGCGGGCGCCGTGGCCGGACACTACGAGATCCAGGTGCTGGAGCTCGCGCGCGCGCAGGTCACGGCCACCAATAGCACGACGCCTGACGCGAACACCACCGTGGTGGCGAGCGGCGGCACGCTCACCATCGGCGGCACTGGCGTGACCCTCGCCGGCAATGTAACGCTGACGGGTCTCGCCGATGCCATCAACAAGACCGCAGGCATCAGCGTCAGAGCCTCGGTGGTGCGGTCGGCCACCAACGCCTACCGCCTCGTGCTGACCAGCAGCGCCACCGGCCAGGCCGGCGCGTTCACCGTGACGAACGCGATGACCGGCGGCACAGGGATCACCTTTACGGACACCAACGCCAACGGCACGTCGGGTGACAGCACCGCCGACAACGCGGTGCAGGCGACCGACGCCAGCGCACTCGTCAACAACATCGCCGTTCAGAGCACGACGAATGAGTTCAGCGAGGCGATCCCCGGCGTGACGTTCACGGTGCTCAAGAAGGATCCGGCGGCCACGATCGGCCTCGACGTCGCTGCCGACGCTTCGTCTCTGAAGACCAAGGTCAACGCATTCATCGCGGCCTACAACAATCTGACGACTTTCTTGAGCGATCAAAACACTTCGGCGGCGCAGGGCGACACTGCGAGCATCGGTCACGCGCCGATCATGCGCCAGTTGCGCGGCGAAATCAGGGGCCTGCTCATGCGGACGACGGGGCCCGCGTCGGTGAGCTCCCTGTCACAGGCCGGCGTCGAGTTCACGCAATCCGGCCAACTCAAACTGAACGACACGGTGTTTACGGCGGCTGTCAAGAATCACGCCGCCGACATCCAGACCTTGTTCACCGGCACGAGCGGCGTGTTCGCGCTGCTCGGCACCGCGCTGAAGTCCTATTCGCAGACCGGCGGCTTTCTGGCAACCACGACCGACCAGATGAACAGTCAGGTCAGAAGCCTCGATACACAGATCGCCTCCATGCAAGCGCGGCTGGCCCAGCAGAAGCTGGCGCTCCAGCTGGAATTCAGCGCCACGGACAGCTTGATGACCAGTCTGAAGAGCCAAAGCGCGTCGCTCTCGAGCATCAGCGGCTCGATGAGCTTGCTCTGACGGGCGCGCGCCCCTAACCGAGGTACACATCGATGAGTTACGCGAACGCCGCCGACGCCTACCGGCGCACGCAAGTGCAGTCCGGCACTCCGCTCGAATTGGTCGTGATGCTGTATGACGGCGCCCTGCGGTTTCTGGCGCAGGCGCAGGAGGCCGTGGCCCGGCGCGACATCCGGTCACGCCGCGCCGCCTTGGACAAGACGCTGGCGATCGTGGGTCATCTGCAGATCACGCTCGATCCCGATCGCGGCGGCGTTGTCGCCGCGGAACTCGAGCGTCTCTATCGCTACATTTCGGAACGACTCCTCGACTGCGCGGCGCATAACGATCTGGCGGCGCTGCAGGAAGCCGCCCGGTTGCTGACCAGCCTGCGCGAAGCCTGGCACACGATCGCCACCGGGCCACCGCCGGACGCAACGCCCGCGAGCGCACCGGCGGAAGCGCGGCCATGACGCCCGTCAACGAACTCGGCGAATTGATCGATCAATACCACGCCGGCATTGATGCCGAACTGGCCGTGCTTCGGCAGCTCGAGCGGATTGCACTGCGCCAGCACGCCGTCAGCACCGCGCATGACTTCGACGCGCTGGTCGGCGAGACCGACACCCGCGAGCGGCTGACGCGCACCGTGGTCGCCATCGAAGAAGGCCTGCGCGGCCTGCGCAAGCAGCTGGCGGGCCGCCGGCGCGAAGCCGAGCAGTTGTCCGAGTTTCACAGCGCACTCGCCGCGCACCGCGAGGCCGCCGAACTGATCGCGCGCATTCTCTCGACCGATCAGCAGTCGCTGAAGGCGCTCGCGGACGCTGAACTGGCGCGGCGCGCGGCCTTGTCGACCTTGGATCGCGGCGAAGCGACGCTTGCCGCCTACCGCAAGGTGCTGACGCCACCCGTCGCGTCGGCGACGCTGATGAACAGACAAGGGTAGGGAGCCGCCAGTCCACGGTTCAGGGTTCAACGTCCACAATCACCTGTGGTCCGCGAGTCCGGCGGGTCCTTCGTCCGATGGGGCTCTAACGGAGCTCTAACGGATGCCGGTGAGGAACGTGCCGGCGGGCTTGAATCCGGCGGAGTCGTAGAGGCCGCGCGCCAGCGTGTTGGTACGCGCCACCAGCAACGACACGCGACTCAGGCCACGCGTCCGCAACGCGCGCCGGCTGCACTCGAGCATGTGTCGGGCCAGACCCTGGCCGCGCGCGCGCGAGCCGACCGCGATCTGCGCGATGTGTCCGGTGTCGTCGTGGAGCCGCGTCGCAATCACGGCGCCGCTCAACAGCCCCGGTTCGGACACATCGTCGGCCACCACGCTGGCCTCGGCGAGAAACTCTCCGCATCCGCGCGTCTCGACCAGTTGCGTGACGTAGTGCCGCCAGTCGTCGGGCGCGCCGCCGGTCACGAATGGCCGGAGGAACCTGGCGTCCCGGTAGGCCTCGCCAAGCAGCGCCGCCACCGGTCCGAGGTCGGCCGACTCCATCGGACGTAACCCCGTCGCGCTCCGAGCATCCGGCGCGTCGGGCGCGTTCTGCGCGACAAGATAATCGTACGGCTCCACGCGGACGCCATGCGTCTGCAGCACGGACTCGAGATCCGGCGCGGCCGGAGTGAACAGCACGATGGAGGCGCGGTCGGCCAGCGGCGACGCCAGCGCGGCGTCCACGAGCGCGCGGGTCGTGGCGGCGCCGTCGCTGACCATGGTGCCGATCTGAAACTCGTCGGCGTGGCGCAGAAAGAACGTCCAGCCGCGCGCGGCGCCGCGGGGACCCACGGCGACCACGCCGGGCAGGCGGCCGCTTGCACGCGCGGCTTCGACGTAGCCGAACGGCTCGCGCTGGTCCCAGTGAAAATCGCGCGCCCATCGCCCGGCCTCGCGTTCGAGCAGCGGCGCGATCTCATCCGCGGACCACCCGCGCCAATCGGTACATGTCGGCGCCGGGACCTCCGCGGCGCCGGCGTTCACGCGCGCGGTACCGGCGCCACAGGCCGGGCGGCGGCCGCCGGTCCCTTCCGCAGGCGCTGAATCACGTCATCCACCGAGCCGGCGTCGGCCACGGCCGAAACGTTGGCCGCCTTGATCTGATCGTAGATTTCGCGCCGGTGCACAGGCACATGCGGCGCCGCGCTGACGCCGATGCGCACGCTGTCCCTGCCGACGCGCAGCACGCGCACTTCGATGCCGTCCCCGATGACAATGGCTTCGTCGAGTTTACGGGTGAAGACCAGCACGTCACGCCCCTTCCGCGGGCGTCAACGCAAAGGCCAGCGGCTGCTCGCTCGCGGCCGGCACCAGCTGCACGCCGCGCATCGCCTGCGGATTGATCACGATGGGCGCGCGCAGATTGACCGTGGCGCCGGCATCGGTCGCGGTCACCACGGCGAGCCACAGCAGGGGCGGGTGCTCCGGACTGTCATCCGCGGCCAGCTGCAGCCTGGCCCGATCGGTGGGATCCAGCGCGCAGTCGAAATCCGGCACGACGTACCGCGGGTCGATGGTGACAAACGCCGGTGCGCCAGGTCCCTGCCCCTGCAGCGAGCAGAACGGCTCGAATGACGTGGCGGTCACGACGACGAATCGACGACAGGTTTCGAAGCCCGGCAGCCCTTCGGGGAAATGCACGACCTCTGGTGTCATCGCAGGTAGTCCAGCAGAGACAGCTTTTCGACACTGCCGACGGCGCCCAGCGCCGCCCTGTAGGCCGTGTCCGCCTGAGACATCCGCGTCAGCGCTTCGGCCATATTGGCGTCCTCCAGTTTAGACCGTCGGCCATCCACGGAGGTACGCCGCGCGACCAGACGGATCTGGGTGTCCGCGATCGCGCTCTCATCGGCGCCCAGCCGACCCTGCGCCTGATTGGCCCGGTCGAACGCCCGGTTGAGCGCGTCGGTCCCGGACGTCATCGCGGCGTCATCGCCGCTGGTCACCGCCGCAATCATGTTGTCGAGGGTCGTCAGCACGTTTTCAGGATCGCTGCCCTGGGCGATGGATTGCCCGTTGAAGTTGATCGTCACCGTGCGAAGGCGGTCCACATCCGCCTGAACAAGGTTCGTGTCGCCCTGATACGTCCACACGCCGGCGACCAGCGCGTAGGCTGGCTGGTCCACCTTGCCGCCGGAAAACACGGAACTGCCTTGAAAGGATGTGTTCAGGTCGGCGACGACCGCATCGCGAATACCCGCGAGCGTCGTGGCGGCCGATGCGCGCACGGCGGGCTGCACGCTGGAACCACGGACGCTCATCACCGTGCTGACCGCCTGCGTCAGCTTATCGACGATGTCGCCCAGCGCCGAGTCTGCCGCGGCCAGGCGCGCCGACGCCGAATCGGCCGAGTGCTGATACGCGTCAATGGCGCCGAGTTCCGCCCGCTCCGCCAGCGCCTGCTGCGCGCCCGCGGGATCATCACTGGGCTTCAGAATGCGCTTGCCCGTGGCCGCTTCGAGCTGTGCCTGCTGGAGCTGGGCCGACGCCGTGTTGATGGCGCCGAGACCGTCACGCATGAGATTGAATGCAATGCCCATTACTTCACCATCCCCATCAGTGTGTCGAGCGCGGTGTTGACCGTGGCGAAGAAGCGCGCGTTCGCCTCGTAGGCGCGCTGGAACTTCATCAGCGACGCGGCTTCTTCGTCGATGGACACGCCCGACGCCGCGTCGCGCAGGCGCGCCAGCTGATCCATGACGGCCTGCCGGCCGTCGCGCGACGATGCCGCGCTCGCGGCGTCCGCGCCCACGGAGTACACCAACCGGCCCCACATGTTCGCGGCCGTCGCCGTGCCGCCGGCCAGCGACCGCACGTCGCGCAGGGCGGCAATCTGCCGCGCGACGCCGTTGTCGCCGACGGCGCCCGTGGCGGACGCGGCGATCAACTGCGGATCGTCCGCGATCGCGCGGTTCATCGCAATCGTCGACGCGGCGCCGCCAGCCGATCCCGGCAGCTGAAAGAACGTCACGCCGGCATTGCCGTTGGCATCGAAGCCGGTTGCGTGAAGCGTATTGACCGCCGTGCCGAAATCGAAGGCCAGCGTGTCGAGTTTGTCGAGATAGTCCGGAATGTACTGATCGCGCACCGCCATCTGGCCCGCGACCTTGCCGCCGGCGATCGCGGCGCTGATGTCCGTGCCGGACAGCAGGATGGTGGTCTTCCCGGTACCGGGCGCGCTCCCCGTCGTCAGGGCCGTGACGTTGGCGCCCACGATCAGGGCACGACCGCCGCCGACCGACACGTCCATCCCGCCATCGGACCGCTGCGTCACCGCGACGTCGATGAACTGGGAGAGTTGATGGATGGCGTTGTCGCGCGCATCAACGATGCTGCTCACGTCGCGGCCGTTGGCCGACATGACCTGCGCGTTGTACTCGCCGATCTGGGTGGTCAGGCGATTGATCTCTCCGACGGACCCGGCGATCGCCGCGTCGGCGTCGGAACCCACGGTGGCCAGCCGGTCGGAGATGTCGTGAAACATCTGCGCCAGCGCGTCGCCCTGGCGCGCGACGCCGTCGCGCAATTCCGGCGACACCGGATTTTCCGACAGGGCCGAGAATGCGCTGAAGAACTGCTCCAGGGTCGCATCGAGCGACGATCCGGCCGCGCCCAGTGACGATTCGGCCACCGACAACGCGTCCGCCACGGTCGCGTCCATCGCCGCAGCCGGCTGTTCCTGGCTGATGCGGCTCTGGATGAACCCGTCGCGCGTTGAGCGGATGCCGGCCACTTCCACGCCACGGCCCGCGCTGTTGGCGTCGGTCCCGGGCCGTTCGGCCAGCAGGATCTGACGCTTCGAGTACCCGTCCGTGTTGACGTTGGCCAGGTTTTGCCCGACCAGATCCATGCCCATGCGCTGGGCGTTCAGCGTGCTCGCGGCAACGGAGAGGCTGTCAAACAATCCAGACATGTGCCGATTAGATCCTCGAGGAAAAGAGCGGCGCGACCGCCGCGGCCGCCTGCAGGGTGCCCGACGATGAGTAGCCGGTCGGCGGCGCGAACATCGCCGCGGTCAGGTCGGCGGCCGTCGAGCCCAGGACGCGGCAACGTTCCATGGCCGCGCGCGCGTCGCTTAGATGCGCGCGCAGCATCAGCGCCTCGCCGGGAGTTGCCGGCGTCACGCCCGTACGTGCCCACCACATCAGGTCGGCGGCAGCGGCCGCCATCGCCTGCTCGTTGGCGAGCACCCGATCCGGATCGCCCGACACCAGCGCCTCCGCCAGCGCAGTGAGCGCGGCGCGAGCCCGGGTGACGGCTGTTATTGCATTGGCCATGATTCAAGCAGCTGCGAGATCAGCGCGTCGGAAAGAGCTTCGAGATCGGCGCCGGCGGCGCCGCTCTGAATGAGCTGTTTGCCGCGGGCGACGGCGTCCGGCCGAATCGCCGGCGAGGTCTTGACGGCCGCCAGCGCGCGTTCGGCCAGACCCACGTCCCCTGAGAGGCTCAGCGTGTCGGATGCCGGAGTGCCGGCCGGGACGCGCGCGCTGGAGGACCGGGGATTCGGCCCGTCGACTCCATAGGTCCCCGAGGCGCCAAAGGCCGTCCGAGTGTTGTCAACTTTCATGGTTCCTTCGCTCCTGGCCCGGGGCGTCCCGAGCATCTGGTACCGTCACGCAGTAAATCGGCACCGGAGAAGAAAGCTTGAATCTGGCTGGCCAGATTCAGTGCTGGCTCAAGAGTCCCGCGGCCTGCGCCCCTTGCGGGTCAATCGCCCGCCCCTGGGTCAGCACTTCAAAATGCAGATGCGGACCGGTCGACCGGCCGCTGTTCCCGACCGCCGCGATGACCTGCCCGCGCGCCACCGTGTCACCGGGCCGGACCGCCGCGGACGACAGGTGCGCGTAGCGCGTGGTCACGCCGTCGCCGTGGTCCACCACGACCTGCAAGCCGTACCCGCTGACTTCTCCCACCGACACCACGGTGCCGGCGCCGGCCGTGCGCACGTCCGCGCCGTAGGGCATGGGAATGTCCGTGCCCTTGTGCAGCCGCACGTCACCGCTGAACGGATCCTTGCGCATGCCGTACGCCGAGCTGATGCGGGCGTTCAGCGGAATGGGTCCGCGGGTGAGCGGCTGCAGGGACGGCTCCACGGCCAGCACGCCGCCCGGGGCCGCCACGCCGGTGGCCGCGGTGTTGCCCATGTCCTGGGCCGCCGCGGCGGTCTCGGCCGTCAGGGGCCCGATCATCGCGTTGGCGATGCCCATGCCGCCCGCGCGCGTGATCGCGAGGCTGAGTTCGTTGAAGAGCGCGTCGGACAACGGCCCGATGCCCGACGACGCATCGTCGTTCTCGTCGTTGTCGAACATGGACGTCTGCAGGCCCTTGAGCATCTGCGACACCATCGTCGACTCGAATTGCTCGGCGAGGGTCTTGATCTGGGCCCGGTCGAGACCGGCGTTGGCTGCCGGTTTGACGGTGGTATTGGTCAGTGCTTTGGTAACGGCATCGAGGTCGTAGGCCATGACTAGAGAATCACAATCTCGGCGCGAAGGGCGCCGGCCGCTTTCAGTGCCTGCATGATGGCGATGATGTCGCGCGGCGTGGCGCCGAGCGAGTTGAGGGCGCGCGTGACGATCTCCAGCGTGGTGCCCTCTTCGAGCGTCACGAGCTTGTTGGCGCCCTCGCGCACGTCCACCTGCTCCTGCGGAACGACTTGCGTGGTCCCGCCCTGCGAGAACGCGTTCGGCTGGGACACCTGGAGCCTGGTGGAGATGCGCACCGACAGATTGCCGTGCGCGACCGCGGCGGCGCCCACTTTGACGTCACCGCCGACGACCACCGTCCCAGTGCGCTCGTTGATGACCACGCGCGCGATGGCGTCCACTTCAATTGGAAGCGGCTCGAGGCGTGCCATGAGCATCGGTACCGTGTCCTTATACTCCGCCGGCACCTGCACCATGACGCTGCCGGAGTCGAGGGCTCTGGCCGCATCGGTCTTGAGCTCGACGTTGATCGCCGCTGCCACGCGCGTGGCGGTGCTGAAATCCGGGTCGTGCAACATGAACGTCAGCGCGTCGGTCTTCATGCTGGCATTGGGCGCGGCCACCTGGATCACGGCGCCGTTGGGCACGCGGCCCACGGTCAGGTGATTGACCGACACGCTCGACATGGCGCCGCCGCCGCCGAAGCCGCCGACCGACAGCGGACCCTGCGCCATCGCCACGATCTGTCCCGCGGTGTTACGCAGCGGCGTCGCGAGCAGCGTGCCGCCCTGCAGGCTGCGCGCGTCGCCGATCGACGACGCGGTCACATCCACGCGGGCGCCGGGCCGGCCGAACGCCGGCATCTCGCTCGTCACGAGCACGGCCGCGATGTTCTCGACCTTCATGGCGTCGGCGGGCACCGCCACGCCGAATTGCGCGAGCATGTTCGCCAGCGTCTGACTGGGGAAGATCGTCTGTTTCTTGTCGCCGGTCTTGTTGAGGCCGACGACCAGACCGTAGCCGATCAGCGGCGACGTCGTCGTGCCCTGGAGCGACACGACATCCTTCAGGCGCACGTCGGACGCGGTGAGGCTGGACGACAGCAACAGGATTGCGCTTGCCACGCCGATGAGCAGCGCGCGCCAAGCCGCGGACCCTGGACCCTGGACCCTGGACCCTGGACTCTGGACTCTCATGTCTGTGCCTTTCAGAAAATCTTGTTGAGGATCCGCATGAGCCATCCCGGGCTCAGGCTGTCCTTGATCAAGCCGCGGCCGATCGACCGGATGCGCAGCTGGCCCACGAGCGTGGACGAAATGGAGTTGTTCGGCGCGACATCGACGGCGCGGACCACGCCGGTCAGCACGACCACCTGCCGATCGCCGTTCACGTCCACTTCCCGGACGCCTTCGATCACGAGGTTGCCGTTGGGCAGCACTTCCGACACGCGGGCGGTCAGCAGCGCGTTGATGGAACTCGAACGCGTGGTGCTGCCCGATCCGGCAAACTGCGTGTCCGATCCATTGGGCAGCACTTTCACGAGACCCTTTGAAATCGGCGACGGCATGTCGACCTTCGCCGCGCTGGTCTTGCCGAGCTTCGAATCGGCCGACCCCGACGCGGTCACGTTCTCTTCGATCCGAATGGTGACGAGATCGTTGACGTTCCGCGCGCGCGGATCCGCCATGAGGGTCGACATCCAGGAGGTCGCGGGCGGCGTGGCCGTCGACGTCATCTTGCGCGCCTCCGCCAGGTATTGTTCGAAGAGCTGATCGTACTGCGCGTTGTTCGCCGAACTCTGCGCACCGGACGTCGCAAGACGTTGCGCGCCGGACTTCGCCGGCGCCTGCGCGCGCGCCACGCCCGTCGACGTCGCAACCGCGGCAACCACCGCCAGCGCGAGGGCCGGGATGGCGGAGCTGAAGCTCCGCCCTACGTACTGCTTACGTCTCATAAATCACCTCCACCACGCCCGTCCTGACGACCCGCGCCCGCAGGCTGCGACGCGTTTCGCGATTGACGACGCGCACAACGTCTCCCGGATCGCCGCTGTCGGACGCCACGAAGGACGCCGTGACCTGCACCGGGCCGAGGACCGCAATGACCGTGACCGTGTCGCCGGCCTGCACGGCGCGGCGGACGGCGACGAATCCCTCTTCGATCACCTGACCGGGGGCGATGGGGCGCAGCGCCTTCTCGCCGACGATCTGCGCGTGCTGCGGCAGCCGCCGGACCGGCACGCCCGCCAGCGGGCCGCGCACGACGTCCACATCGCCTTCCGCCACGACATGGCCCCGGAGAATCTCGTGCCGCGCCTGCACGCGTTCGGCGATCACCTCGACGCGCGCCCGCACGCGCGCCACGCGCGCGCCAGTCGCGGCGGGGATGAGCGTGAACATCATTGCGCCGCCCACGCGGCCCATCGGATCCGGCCTGGCCGACTCGAACGCCTGCTCGATGTCGGCCGGCTCGATCAGCTGCGCGGACACCGTGACGTCATTGCCCATCCGCTCCGCCACCGCGCGCGCGATGAGGCCTTCGACGGCGGCGGCGCGTGGCGCCGGCGCGGCCGGCCCCTGCGCCAGCACGATCGCGGTGATGAAGACCGTGAGCATGCCGATTACCGCACCAGGTTGTTGACTTGCTGGAGCATTTCGTCGGCGGCCTTGATCACGCGCGAGTTGGCTTCGTACGCGCGCTGGCCGATGATCATGTTGACCATTTCCTCAACGACGCTCACGTTGGAGTCTTCGACAAATCCCTGCGCGAGGGTGCCGCGCGCGTCGCTGCCGGGCGCGCCGGTCTCGGGATCACCCGACGCGCTGGTCGCGGTGAACAGGTTGCCGCCCATCGGCCGCAGCCCGGCCGCGTTGGCAAACGACGCCAGCTCGATCGTGCCGAGGTTCTGCGACGCGGTCTGACCCGGAATCTGGGCCGAGACGATGCCGTCTTTCGAAATGGAAATCGACGTGGCGTTGGGCGGCACGGTGATGTTCGGCTCCAGCGCGTACCCCTCGTTCGTCACGAGCAACCCCTGGGCGTCACGATGGAATGTCCCGGCGCGCGAGTACGCCGTCGTGCCGTTGGGCAGCGCGATCTGGAAGAACCCCTCGCCTTCAATCGCCATGTCGAGCGGACCGCTGGTCTGGCGCAGATTGCCCGAGCTGAAGTTGCGCGACGTCGCGACCGCGCGCGTGCCGAGGCCGACCTCGAGGCCCACCGGCGCTTCGGTCGAGGAGGACGCGCTCGATCCGGCGGCGCGCGTCTCCTGATACATCAGGTCTTCGAACTCCACGCGGCTCTTCTTGAACCCGGTGGTGTTCACGTTGGCCAGGTTGTGCGCGACGTTGTCCATGTTGGCCTGCTGCGCGTTCATGCCGCTGGCGGCCGTATACAGTGCGCGAATCATCGATGCCTCCTGCTCGGCCGCTCGTCGCGGCGTCGCGTGTCCACGTGCTTACCGGCGGCCGAGCTGCTCGATCGAGCGCCCGTCCACGTCGTTCAAGATCGTCGAAATGGTCTTCTGCAGGGCTTCAAAGCTGCGCGACACGTCGGTCAGTTGCGCCAGCCGTTCGGCCACCGACACGTTCGACCCCTCCAGCGCGCCGGATCGAATTGCCGGCTGCGCCACCGGCGTGGCCGTCAGGCCCGCGTCGTTGCGCAGCATGGCGCCGTGATCACGCGACAATTTGTTGGGGTCGCTGAAGGTCACAACCGCGAGCTTGCCCGCCTTGGCGGCGCCGGCGTAGACCGCGCCGTCTTCATCGATGCGAATGTCGCCCGGACCCAGCGCGAGCGGTCCGCCCACGCCCTGCACCACGGCGCCGTCGGCGGTCTGCAGCGTGCCCGCGGCCGAGCGTGAAAAGTGCCCGTCGCGCGTGTAGCGCGTGCCGTTCGCGGTTTCGACCACGAAGAATCCGGGACCGTCGATGGCCGTATCCAGCGCGCGCCCGGTCGGCGCGAAGTCGCCCGGCGTGAAATCGATGCGCGTGCCGGTGGCGACGGTGTCAATCGCCGTCTGCAGCTCGTCGCCGAAGCTCGGGCGATCCGCGGCGCCCTGCGCGCCGCGCTGGCCCTTGTAGCCGGTCGTCCCGACGTTGGCGATATCCGCCGCGAGGCGGTCGAGTTCGTCGAGCCGCGACCGCAGCGCGCTCAGTGCGATGTACTGAGTACCTGGCATGCGCCGGCTCCTCCCGATGCGAGCAACACGTCATGCGTGATGCCGTCGTTCTCCACGCGCACCCACGTGTATGGCTCGAAGCGCGCCTCGGTCAGCCGGGCGTTGGCGCCCGACCCGCCGGCCGCGGCCGCCGCGATCGTGGCCGCCGCTTCGGACAAATCACTGGTCTCGATGAACCGCGACGACGTCGGGCCTTCCAGCGCGGAGCCATAGGCGGTCACGAGCGTGTCCCACGTGTCGTCGGTGACGAAGTACGGCTCGGGCGTCATGCCGGTCAACCGGCGGAACGCCGCCAGGCCCATCCGCGGCAACGGCGCGGCGCAGGCCACTTTCACGCGGCCGCGTTCGGGTTCGCAGAATGGCACGAGCGACAGGGCGCGCGCGGCATGCGGCGACAACCCCGCCGGCGCGTGCGTGACGTTGCTCGCGTCGAGCTCGGCCAGGTAGCCGACGCCGGCCTGCCGCGCCAGCGCGCGCAGCACGGCTTCGCGGCTGGCCCATCCCAGCGTCGTCACCTGCGCGCCAAATCGCAGCCCGGAGTGCCGCTGCGCCTCGAGCACCTGCTCCACCTGCTGTTCGCTCAATCCGTCCTGATGGCGCAGCCACACGCCGAGGCGGATCTGTCCGGCGGGCGGCAATCCCGTCGCCGACGGGCGCGCATCGAGCAGGCGCCGGCGGGCCACGCCTTCCACGCAGCCGATGGAACAGAACCAGCGGCCGTCGATGGTGATGCCGGCATCCCTGCGCCGGAACCACGGCGACCAGCGGCCACAGGATGAACGTGCGCAACGCGGCATGTAGCGTCTCCTTTCCTCGATCCGTCTACCGCTGCCCGGCCAGGGCGAGGTGCAACCGCACTTCGCTCTCCGACAGCGCCTCATCGCGGGCGATGCGCGGCACTTCGCGGCCGCTCCGGGCCGCCGACACGACGCGCTTGGTGACCGCGGTGCGCGGCGCCGGGCGCGTGGCCCGGCGGCGATCCAGCTGTTCGAGCGCGCCGGCCACGGTGGACAACCCCGCTTCGGTCGTGTCGGTCAGCAGCGTCATCGCCGCGGCGAAGCGGCTCACGCGCGCTTCGAGATCGTCGATCGCCTTCAACCGGCGCAGTAGATGCACCAGCGCCAGCGTCTCAACCACGGCCACTCCGAGCAATCCCGCCATCACCCACGTCATCGCACACTCTCCATCTGCTGGCGCAGCTTGGCCGCGCCCACGACTTCCAGAATCCGTACGCCGTAATTGCCGCCGACAATCACCACTTCACCCCTGGCGATCACACGGCCGCCGACGAGCAGCTCCACCGGGTCATCCGGGGAGCGGTCGAGATCGACCATCGCCCCGGGGCCGAGGGCCGCGAGCACGCGCATGGGCATGATGGTCTGGCCGAAACGCGCGACGAGCGGCAGGGTGACGTCGAGCACCGCCTCGAGCCGTTCGTCGGCTTCGAGATGGATGGTCACTTCCGCGCCGGCCGCCAGACGGCACACATGGTCATCGTCGAGATCAACGGCGAGGGCGGTGAGCGGCACGCCGGTGACCGCGTTGGCGCCGATGGTGATGTCGCCGAATTCGACGCCGCGGAAGGGCTGCAGCCGCTGGGTGGCCAGCGCGGCCTGCGCGATCAGCTCGCGCATGAGCGCGTCGGGATCCATCGGCGGAATGTCCGCGCCGCCGGCCTCGCTTGCGGCCGCGGTCATCGCGCGCTGCACGGCCTCGATGAGCGACTGGGCGCCGGAGTCTTCAATCCACACCGGCAGCGAGCCGACGGCTTCGCCGGACACCGCGATGGCGCCGTGCCATCCGGTTTCGCGCCAGTTCTCGGCCGCCTGCGGCGCCCGCTTGCCGCCCGTGCGCGCGAGCATGGCCGCGGCCAGCTCCTCCGCCAGGGCTTTCGCCAGCAATTCTCTCGTCAACGTCGCGCGCATCTATGCTGCTCCCGCCAGGTCCTGCGCGTTGGTCTCGCAGCGTGATTCGATCTGCACCTTCAACCGGCCGCCGGCGGCGGCGAGGCGCCCCTTCAATTTCGACAAGCCACCCACCTGCAGGTCGATGGCGTGTTCGGCCGACAGCGCCAGGCTCAGCACGTCACCCGGCTTGAGCGCGAGCACGTCGTTCGCGGACAGCCGCGTGCGGATCAGCGGCACCAGCGGCACCAGCATCGTGCCGAAGTTGGCCAGCATCCACGACTGCTCTTCTTCGGTCAGCTCGCGGCGCTGGTGCTTCCAGGCGTGCGCGAACTGCGCGCCGACCTGTTCGATGATGTCGGAGGGAATGCAGAGGCTGATCGTGCTGCGCGCCTCGCCGACTTTGATGTCGAACATGAGCATGACGACGATTTCATTGGGCGCGGTGACGCGCAGCATCTGCGGACGGGTCTCGCGCGCCTTGATGCCGAAGGTCAGGTCCACGATCGGCTTCCAGACTTCGGTCAGGCCCGCCAGGATCAACTCGACGACCGAGTCGACCACGTTCTGTTCGATCTCGGTCAGCGCGCGGGTCAGCGGCGCGGCGTGTTCGCCGCCGACAAGCAGCGAGTCGCCGCCGCCGAGCATGCGGTCGATCATGGCGAAGGCCACCGGCGGCGTGATTTCGAGCGCGCCGACTTCGGGAAACGGGCTGATCGACAGCGCATAGAACGCGGTCGGGTCGGACACGGTGGTGAGGAACTCGGCGTACGAGCCCTGCTCGGCCGCCACCACGGACAACTCCACGACCGTGCGGAGGTAGGCCGACAAGGACGTGGCGATGTTGCGCGCGAATCGTTCGTGCAGGAACAGCAGCGAGTGCATCTGCTCGCGCGACACGCGGTCGCGGCGGCGGAAGTTGTACGGCACGACGGCCTCGTCAACGCCGCGCTGGGCGCGCCGGGACGACTCGCGGCGGGCGCCCTGGGGCAGCAGCGCGCGCATTTCCGCCTGGGACAGAACGTGCCGGCTCACGCCGCCCCCCGCACCTTGGCACCGGGCACCTGCGCCTGCGCCTTGACACCCTGACGCCCCGACACCCCGGCACCGTCACCGCCCGGCGTCAGGCCCGGCCGCATCAGCGAACGCAGACGCGCCACGGCCTGCGTGCGCAGCTGCGACACGCGCGATTCGCCGACGCCGATCACTTCGCCGATTTCGGCCAGCGTCAGTTCTTCCTGATAGGAGAGCGCGAGGATCTGGCGTTCCCGCTCCGGCAGCCGGCTCAGCGCCTCGACGAGCAGGGTCCGCATTTCGCGGCGCTCGAGCTGCGCGTGCGGGCCATCGTTCGAATCCATCGCCACGTCGAGCAGGCTGCGGCCCTCTTCGTCGGTGTCGGCCTGCCGCACGACGGCCACTTCCGCCGCGCGCAACTGGTCGAGCATCTTCGCGTATTCCGGGGCGCCCAGCGACAGGGCTTCCGCGATTTCCTCGTCCTGCGGTTCGCGGCCCAGCGTGTAGCGCAGCCGCGACAGCGTGTCGTCCAGGTCGCGCTGCATGCGGCGCACCGAGCGCGGCGCCCAGTCAAGTTCGCGCAGCGCGTCGAGCATCGCGCCGTGGATGCGGCGGCGGGCGAACGCGTCAAACGGCACGCCGAGCGAGGGCTGGTAGCGTCCGGCGGCGTCGATCAGACCGAGGGTGCCGATGCTCATCAACTCCGACACTTCCACCTGAGGCGGCAGACGGCGGGCCAGGCGGTGCGCCAGCAGCTTGACCAGCCCGACATTTTCCATGACCAACCGGTCGCGCGTGTTGCGCTGTTCTTCGTTCACTGGTGTTACGCGCATCGCGGCGCCTCCGGGTTGACTGTTGCGAGCATGTGGGGAATGACCGTCGCATCGTGGCGCACCGGCCACGGGCTGCCGCCCGACGGACGCGACGAGGCCAGGCGCTGCGCCAGGCGGCGGAAACACCGCCCGGCCGGGCCCGCATCATCGCGGCCGACGATCGGCGCCTGATCGAGCGCGGCTTCATGCACCTGCGGGTCGCGCACGACGTAGCCGTCGTAGCGCAGCGAGCGGCCCAGGAACCGGTCCGCGGCCAGCGCGAGCTGGCGGAAGACGAGGTCGGCTTCGACCGCGTCCTTCGACGCGTTGACGACGACACCGATCTGCTGGGTCGGATCGGCGGCCGAAATGAGCTTCACCGTGGCGTAGCTGTCGACGACCGCGGCCGGCTCGTAGGAGGTGACGACCAGCGCGTAGTCCGCGAGGTCGACCATGTCGAGCACGTTGTCCGAGATGCCGCTCGCGGTGTCGATCACCAGGAAGTCGAGCGGCGCGCCGAGTTCGTCGAGCGCCGCGGCCAGCCGCTGCCACTGGAAGTCGGTCAGCGTGGTCAGGGCCCGCACGCCGCTGCCGGCCGGAATCACGCGGATGCCCGACGGGCCGTCGATCGTCACGTCGGCGATCGCGCATTCGCCCGCCAGCACGGCGCCGAGGTGCAGGCGCGGCGTCAGGCCGAGCATGACGTCGACGTTGCCGAGCGAGAAATCCGCGTCGACGAGGCCGACCTTGTGGCCGAGGCGCGCGAGCGCCACGGCGAGATTGATCGCGATGCTGGTCTTGCCCACGCCACCTTTGCCGCTGGTCACGGCAATGCGCATCGCGCGACGCGGATGAGTGACGCTCACAGTGCCTCCAAGGAGTGCGGCAGGTCGGCCGGCCCGCCGGGCCCGCCGGGATTGATCAGCGCGGACGCGAGCCACGCCGGCGTGGCGCGCTCGAGGTCCTCGGGCACGCGCTGGCCGCAGGCCAGATACGACACGCAGAGCTGCCGCTCGCGGATCACGCTGAGCAGCGGCGCCACCGATTCGGCTTCGTCGAGCTTGGTGATCACGACGCGCGTGGGATGCGCCGGCGCGTAGCGGTCGATGACCTTGCGCGCGGCGGCGGGGCTGGTGTCGGCCGCCATCACCAGGTGCGTGCGCACCTGCTTCTTGCGGTCGAGCACCGCGAGCAGATCGTTGAAGCCGCCGTCGCGCGGCGACCGGCCGGCCGTGTCGACGAGCACGGCATGCCGGCTCGCGTCGATGGTGCGATCGAGTTCGTCGGCCGTGCGCGCGATGCGAAACGGCGCGCCGATAATCGCGGCGTAGCTGCGCAGATGCTCCACCGCGCCGGCGCGGAATCCGTCCGCGGCGATCATGCCGAGCGCGGGACCCTGCGACGCGCGGCTCTGGGCCGCGATCTTCGCGATGGTCGTCGTCTTGCCCACCCCGGGCGGCCCGACGAAGACCTCGACACGCGCCTGCGCGTGGTCCGGCGTCGCGAGCGAGGCCACGGCGCGTTCGAGCGCGCGCGCCAGCACCGCTTCGGTGAGGTTGCGGCATTCGGCCGGCGACAATTGCGCCGCGGTGGCTTCGGCAATCGCGGTCTCGATGCCGCACGCGGTCAGGCGCGCGACCACGCCCTTGCGGGCGGCCTCGTGCTTGTCGCTCTTGCCGGCGCGGGCGAACTCGCGGCGCACATCCGCGTCGCTGGCGCCGCGCAGGCCGGCCTCCCGTCGGGCGCTGGACGCCCGCGCACTCGAGAACCACGCCATCGCGTCATCCTCCGGTGCGTCCTCATCGTGTCGGCGGAACGGCGACGCCGTCCGGCGCGCCGACATCTCGCGCTCGGTCGCGGCCGTCAGCGCGACCACGCGCCGGCCGATCCAGCCGCGCCAGCCCGGCGCGGCCACCAGCTCGGTGGACAGCACCAGCGCGTCGGGCCCGAATTCGGCCTTGGCGGCGGCCAGCGCCTCACGCACCGTCGAGTTGTAGAAGCGTTTTACATGCATGATCAATCCAGGGTCGCGACCGAGACCATCCTGATCTGCGGTGGAATCTCGCTGTGGGACAACACCGCGATCTGCGGCAGCGCTCTCGTCAGCAATCTCCAGAGATGCGGACGCAGCGTCGGACTACACACAAGCACAGGCTGTGCCACCTCTTTGGCGAGGATCTCGGCGAGGCGCGACGCCATCGACTGCGCGCGTCCCGGCTCGATGGCCAGCACGACGCCGCGATCGGTGCGCGTGATGGACTGGCCGAGCGCGTCTTCGAGCGCCGGCGACAACGCGATCACGCGCAGGTCGCCTTCGTCGGTCTGGTAGGCCCGGCAGATCGGCCGCGCCAGCGCCGTGCGCACCGCTTCGGTGATGGCGTCGGGATCCTTCGTCACGGCGGCCACGTCGGCCATCGCTTCGAGAATGGCGGTCAGGTCGCGGATCGGCACGCGTTCGCGCAGCAGCTGGCGCAGCACGCGTTGCACGTCGCCGATCGCGGCGAGCTTCGGCACGAGTTCTTCCACGAGCTTGGGCGAACCCACGGCCACGCGGTCGAGCAGTTCCTTCGTCTGCTGGCGCGTGAGCAGGTCCGGCAGGAAGTTGCGGATTACCTCCGACAAGTGCGTCGACAGCGCCGTCGTCGGATCGACCACCGTGAAGCCAGCGCGCAGCGCCGCGTCGCGCTGGTCCGTGCTGATCCACAGCGCGGGCAGGCCGAAGGCGGGTTCGCGGGTGGGCGTGCCGTCGAGTTGCGCGCTGGCGGCGCCGGCCGTTCCCGGATTCACGGCGAGCAGGCGATCGGTGAAGAGGTCGCCGCGCGCCACTTCCACGCCGCGGACGAGAATGCCGTAGGTGCGCGGGCCGCGCTGCAGGTTGTCGGTGACGCGGACGGACGGCACGACGAGTCCGGTTTCGCCGGCGATCTGACGACGAATGCCGCGCACGCGATTGAGCAGCGAGCCACCCTGTTTCTCGTCCACGAGGCTGACGAGGGCGTAGCCCACTTCGACGCCGAGCGGATCCACCGAGACCACGGTTTCGATGGCGTCGGGCGAGACCGGCTCGGCCGCGGCGTCGGCCAGCGCGGCGTCCGCGCCCGCGGAGGGCGCGTCGACCGCGTTGCGGTTGGCGTAGGCGGCCGAGCCGAGCAGGCCGGCGACGAGGAAGAACGGCAGCTTGGGTAGTCCGGGAATCAGCGCGAGGCCGAGGAGCACGCCGGCGGCGACGGCCAGCGGACGCGATCGCGCGAACAACTGCGTGGCCACTTCCTCGCCGAGGTGCGATTCGGAGGCGGCGCGCGTGGTGATCAGGGCGCCCGACATCGAGACGAGCAGCGCGGGGATGGAGGTGACCAGGCCTTCGCCGACGGTCAGCAGAGTGTAGGTTTCGGCCGCGGTGCCGATATCCAACCCATGCTGCATGACGCCGATGACAAGGCCGGCCACGATGTTCACGGCCGTGATCAGAATGGCCGCCAGCGCGTCACGCTGCGTAAAGCGAATCGCGCCGTCCATCGCGCCGTAAAAGTCGGCCTCGCGCCGGACCCGCTCGCGTCGCGACCGCGCCTGTTTCTCGTCTATGACGCCGGCGTTCAGGTCGGCGTCGATCGCCATCTGGCGCCCGGGCATCGCGTCGAGGGTGAATCGCGCGGTCACCTCCGAGATGCGCACCGCGCCGTGGTTGATGACCATGAACTGGATGACGATCAGCACCACGAACACCACGACGCCGACGACGAAGTTGCCGCCGACCACGAACTCGCCAAACGCGTTGATCACGCTCCCGGCCGCGTCTACGCCTTCCGCCCCGTGCATCAGAATCAGGCGCGTCGAGGCGACGTTGAGCGACAGGCGGATCAACGTGAGGAGGAGCAGGAGTGAGGGGAAGACGGAGAACTCGACCGGCTGCTTGACGTAGATCGCGGTCAGCATCAGCGTCACGGCCAGCCCGATATCGACCGACAACAGCAGGTCGAGCAGGAACGGCGGCAGCGGGACGATCATCAACAGCACCACCGACATCGCGGCGGCGGGCGCCAGCATGTGGCTGGCCTTGCGTTGAGGCATCCGTGCAACTGTCGGCATAGGCACTGTCGGTGTCGGACCACCGACATCCCGGGGCGATTTCCCCTAGGACGCAGGTCCGGCGACAGTGACTAGAGCAAGGCGGGTACCAGCATTACTGCGGAGACAAAGACGGAGACCGGTTAGTGGGGCAATGAGGCAATGGGGCAATGAGGCAGTGGGGCAATGGGGCAATGAAGAGCCACGGCTCCGACCGTCAAGGACGTGAAGCTCGTGAAGAAGAAGGCGTAGGGCCGAGCTTCAGCTCGGCCGGCGAGGGCGGGCTACGGGCGCAGCCGCAGGGTTACGATTTCAGGAACAGCCAGGATTTCTCGACCCAGACCTTGCCGAGATGCCAGCGGCGTCCGGGTGTGCGCAACGTCACGGCGGGCGTCGGTTCCGCATAGAAATCGCCGCCGCCGAAGCCGGCTTTGCCGTCGCCCATCTCGATGAAGCACGCCCCGTGTCCGTCGAAGCGCGCGCGTTGCCCCTCGCCCGTGATGGCGTGCGCGATGTTCTCGGCCACAACACTGGCTTGCCGGTTGGCGAACACACCGGCCTTGGGCAGCGGCTTGCCGAGGGCCAGCGGAATCGACACCACGTCACCGATGGCGAACACATTGGGCCAACGGGTTTCGAGCGTGTGACGATCCACGGACACCCACCCGCTTTCGCCGGCCATGCCACTGTCCCGAATGGCGGCGGGGGCCCGATGCGCCGGCACGTAGGCCAGGAGGTCACAATCCACCACGACGCCGTTGGCAAACGTCAGGCGCTTTCCGGGCGGATCGACGCTCGTGATCTGGTGGTTCGGATGATACGGAATGTTCTTCGCGGCCAGCATCTGCACAACAGCGCTGGAGACGTTTGGACCGGCCACGCCCATCGGCGCCGGCTCGGCCGCATACACCTCGATGCTGACGGCATCGCGGCGCCCCTCTTTGCGATACCACGCGTCGATCAGCATCGCCGCCTCGTACGGCGCGGCCGGGCATTTGTACGCGGGCGCCGCGGTCAGCACCACGATGCGGCCTTCGCGCACGCGCTGCACGTCGGCCCACAGGGCTTCGGCGCCACCGAGCGCGTAAAAGTTGCGGCCCGCCTCGGCGAGGCCCGGCACGGACTCGGGGAACAACTCGGCGCCCAACGCCACCACGAGGTAGTCGCCGGTGAGCGTGCCATCGGCGAGCGTGACGGAGCGCCGCTCGGGGTCGACGCGCTCAACGGCGCCGAGGCGGACCTCGATGCCTCGGCGCACGAGGCTCACGAGAGGACGCGTGATCGCGGCGGGCGTCCGGCGCCCCACCATGAGCCAGATGAGCGACGGCGCAAACACGTGGTCGCGCTCGCGGTCGATCAGGACGATGCGATGTGTCGGCGGAAGACGGCGGCGGAGCGCGCGCGCGGTCGCGATCCCGCCCACGCCGCCGCCGAGTATCAGAATCGTTTTCGAGTCAGCCATGTCACTCCTCCATCGCCCCGCGGTCTCAGAACACCAGCGTCGCGTTCGCCCACTGCACCCAGTCCGCGAGCTCTTCGAGCGAGCTGCGGCGGGCGCCCTCGGTGAGGTCCGCGTCCGCCAGTCCCCGGGCATCCATGCAACCCGCGCACACGCCAATCTCGCCGCCGCGCTTGGCGACGTGATGCAACATCAGCTCGATGTTGTAGAACCCCGGCGGCACTTTCTGGCCGTGCTTCGCGCAACTGGCCGCGTCGCCCATGAGAAACACCTTGACGTCCTCGCCGTCGCGCTTCGCGAGCGCGCCGGCGAGCCGCAGCCCGTTGTAGCTGCGCTCGGTGCCATAGGGCTGATCATTCAGGATGAATAGTGTCTTCGCCACGATCACACTCCTCCGCTCGGTTGTCGCGGCAGGCGACAACGTTTCTGTTCTGTCATCCGCGCCGCAAACGATGCGCCGGTCTGGCGGATCGCGCGCCCGCGCGCTCGCCGGTCTCGACGCGCCATCCGCGCGCGCGCCATTCCGGCACGCCGTACTCGAGGCGATGGGCGCGAAACCCCCGCCGGCGCAGCACGTCCACGGCGTCGAGCGCCATCACGCAGTACGGACCGCGGCAATAGGCGACGACCTCGCGCCCTTTCGGCAGGCCGCGCGCGCGTTTCTTGAGATCGGCCAATGGCATCGAGATGGCTCCGGGCAGGTGGCCCGCCAGGTACTCGTCACGCGGCCGCACGTCCACGACGGTCACGCCGCCCGCGCGCACGCGGCGCGCCAGCTCGTCGGCCCGCACGGGTTCCAGGGCCCCGCGCGCCTCGAGGTACTGGCGCGTGACGCGGGCGATTTCGGCCAGACGCGACTCTGCCAGGCTCCGCAGCGCCAGGAGAAACTCCGCCACCTCGGCATCGGCGAGCCGGTATCGCACATGGACCCCGATCTTCTGCGCATCCACGAGGCGCGCCCGGTGCAGCACCTGCAGGTGATGCGAGGTCGCGGCCACGCTCTGGCCGGTCTGGCCGGCCAGGACCTCGACGGTGCGGGCGCCCTGCGACAGCAAGTCGAGCAGTTCCAGCCGGCTCGGGCTGGCGGCGGCCTTGCCGACCCGGGCGATCTGCCCGTAGACGGTGGCCTTGAGGGTCGGAGCACGCGAGGCGCGGGGCATCTCAGATATTCAAGTGTTCGTTTGAATAATGCCGGATCACGACCGGCGATAGCAAGCGCGCGTTGATGCCATGTCGATTCTGCTATGCTATCGATACCTCTGTGGTGTCGCTCAAACGCGCGTGGCTCGTCCGCCTGATCTGCGGTCTGCTCCTGACGTGGACGGCCGTGGATCTCTCCGCCTCCAGCGTGTGTTTGCTGGATCGTGGAAAATCGGTGGCGCTCGCATCGCACATTGGTCCTCTGCTCGACGACAGCGCAACGCAAGCCCCGGCCCCCGCCGCTCATATGGATGACTGTTTCTGCTGTTCACACTGCGTGAACGTCAGCGATGCGACGACACCGGTTCTGCCGGAGCCCGCGCCCACGCCCTGCGCGCCGCCGGCGATTAACCGCCCCGTGGACAGTCCCGACTCGACGTACCGCCCTCCGGAACACGCGCGCTAGCCCGCCTCTCCCCAACTGATTGGCACTGCAATTGATCCGCGTGTTTGTGGATCATCGGAGGTTCGCGTGCGTCTTCTTGTCGCGTTGCTCGTCTGCGCCTGCCCGGCCGTGGCCTGGGCGCAGTCCGTACCGGCGGAGCTGTCGCTTCGCCAGGCGTTGGAGCTGGCTGTTCAACGAAATCCCACTCTCGCCGCGGCGATCGAGGGCGTGGCGGCCGCCGAAGGCGGTGCCGTCACGGCGCGCCAGCGGCCCAACCCCGCCCTGACGTTCGAGACGGCGGGCCGTTCGTTTCTGTCGCCGGCCCCTTCACCCGACCAGCACGAGTTCCTCTTCCGCGTGGACCAGGAACTCGAAATCGGAGGGCGCCGCAAGCTGCGGATCCAGGCGGCCGAGCAAGGAGTCGCGGCCGGCGCGGCCGATGCGGCCAACGTGCGCCGCGAGCTGGAACTGGTGGTGCGCCGGGCGTACTTTGCGGTCGTGCTCACTGTGGCCAATCGTCAGGCCGCCCAGGAAGCGCTCACCGAGATCGATCGCGTGATCGCACTCAACCGCACCCGACTGGAGCACGGCGAGATCTCCGGCGCGGAGTTGCGTCGCGTGCAGGTCGAACGCCTGAAGTTTCAGGACGACGTCTACGCGTCGGAGCTGTCGCTGCGCAACGCCCGAGCCGGTCTGCTGGCCGCGCTCAATATGCCGGATCTCGGTCAGGACTTCCGGCCAGCCGACACGCTGACCACGGTCGAAGCCGCCGAGGCCGCGGCGCTCGCCGCCGCGGCGCCACTGACCCGCGCGGCCATGCTGGCGTCCACGCTGTCGCAACGCCCGGACGTGCAGGCCGCACGCGTCACAGCCCAGCAGGCGGACACGGCCACCCGGCTGCAGCGCGCGCTGCGCGTGCCATTCCCGACGATCGGCGCCGGATACCGGCACGACGCCGGGCTGGCGTCGGCCGTGATCGGCGTCACTGTTCCGCTGCCGCTCTTCAATCGCAATCGCGGCGAAGTGCTCAAGTCGGAGGCCGAGGCCCGGCGGAAGCAGTTCGACGCCACGGCCGTTGAACGCGGCGCCGCGCTCGACATTCAACAGGCCTTGAACGCCGTCGATGTGAGCCGCCAGCGGGTGGCGTACATCGAGCGCGAGTACCTCACCACGGCTCGCGAGTCCCGCGACGTGATGCTCGCGTCGTACCGGCTCGGCGCCGCCAACCTCATTGACTACCTCGACGCGCAGCGCGCGTTTCGGGACACCCTGCGCACCTATAACCAGGCGCTATTCGATCAACGCGTCGGCGCGGCGTCGCTCATTGCCGCGCTCAGCATCACCGCCGGCCGTCAACCATGACTCATCCCCTTCTTCCTGGATTTTCCATGTCACCCAAGCCTGTGCTGCTCGTTACCGCCGGACTCCTCGTCGGAGTCACGGTCACTTATTTCGCCATGGGTCGTCGCGAAACGCCCGCCAAACCGTCGGCCGCGGCCGCGCTGCCGCCGGGCGTGGTTGAACTCGCCCCCGACGCGCTGAGAAACGCGGGCCTGCACTTCGCCATCGCCACGTCGTCCACCATGCAGATCCGGCTCGACGTCACCGGCACGATCGCGCCCGAAGACTCGCGCGTGGCGCACGTACGCCCGCTCGGCCGCGGTCTCATCGAGACGGTCTCCGTCACGCTGGGCCAGATGGTTCGCAAGGGTGATCCGCTGCTGACCTACGACAACATCGAGCTCGGCGAGCAGGTCGGTGCGTTTCTTGAAGCAAGGGCGGCTCTCCGAACGGCCGAGTCGGATCGGGAAGTGAAACGCCTGTTTTTGGCCCGCGCGGATGAACTCATCAAAGTGGAGGGCATCGCCCGGCAAACCGTCGAGTTGCGCCGCGGTGAATTGCGGGCGGCCGAATCCGCGGTCGCCAGCGCCGAAGCAACCGTCGCCCGCATTGAGGAACAACTGCACCGGTTCGGCCTGTCCGATGCGGACGTCGGCCGTCTGAGCCCCGTCGAGTCGGCCAGCGGCCATCGGGCCGCGTCGCACAACATCCTCCGAGCGCCGGTGAACGGTCTGGTCACCCGGTACGAGGTCGCGCCCGGCGAGCTCGTCGAACCCGACCGTGAGCTGTTTACGATCACCGATCTCTCCACCGTCTGGGTGCTGGGCGACATCTACGAGCAGGACGTCTCGCGCGTGAAGGCCGGCGCGGATGCGCAGGTCAGGGTGGACGCGTATCCCGACCGTCGCTTCTCGGGCCGGCTCACGTACGTGAGCTCCGTCATCGATCCGAAGACGAGAACGGCCAAGGCGCGCGTGGTCGTGGAGAACCCGGACGGCGCCTTGAAGCTCGACATGTTCGCCCGCATCGCCCTCCCGACCCCGGAGCGCCGTCCCGCGCTGACCGTGCCAGCCGCCGCGGTGCAATATCTCGACGGCCAGCCCATTGTGTTCGTCCGCCGCGACGACGGCCGTTTCGCGCGGCGAGCGGTGACGGTCGGCATCGCGTCGGACACCGACGTGGAAATCCGCGAGGGGCTGACCGCCGGCGACGAGGTCGTCGGTGCCGGCAGTTTCTACCTGAAAACGGCCTTGCTGCGCGAACGCATCGGCGGGGGCGAGTAGACCGCCATGCATCGCCTCATCGACTTCTCGCTGCGCAACCGCTTCATCATCCTGCTCGCCGCCGTCGCGCTGGTCGTCGCCGGCGTGTTCTCGATGTTGCGGCTCCCGATCGACGCCGTTCCTGATGTCTCGCCGAATCAGGTGCTGGTGCTCACCTCGGTCCCCGGACTGGGCCCGCTCGAAGTGGAACGGTTTGTCACCGTTCCTGTAGAAGCTGCGATGAGCGGCCTGCCGGGCATCACCGACATCCGCTCGGTCTCCAGATTCGGGCTGTCGTCGGTGTACATCTATTTTGACGAGAGCCTCGATCTGTACTTTGCACGCCGGCTCGTGATGGAGCGACTGCCCGAAGCGCGCGAAGCGATTCCGGCCGGGTTCGGCGCGCCGACGATGGGCCCGATCAGCACCGGCCTTGGGGAGATCTACCAGTTCGAGGTGCGCGGCACCGGGCAATCCCTGATGGAGCTGCGGAGCACGCTCGACTGGGACATCGCGCTCAAGTTGCGTTCCGTGCCCGGCGTGGTCGAAGTGAACTCGTTCGGCGGCGAACTGAAGACCTACCAGGTCGCACTCGACCCCGAGAAACTCGTGTCGTACAACGTGCCGCTCGAAAAGGTCTTCGAGGCGCTGCAGCGCAACAACGCCAATGCGGGCGGCGCGTACCTGGAGCGGAGCCAGGAACAGTACGTGATCCGCGGCGAAGGACTCGTGCAACAGCCGTCCGATATCGACAACATCGTGGTGACGGCCGGCGCCGACGGCACGCCGGTGTTTGTGAAGAACCTGGGCACCACGCGTTTCGCGGCCCAGGTGCGGCAGGGCGCGGTCACGCGCGATGGCCGCGGCGAAGTGGTCACCGGCGTCGTCATGATGCTGATGGGCGAAAACGCCCGCGTCGTCGCCGACCGCGTGCGCCAGAAATTGGACGAGATCAAGACGTCGCTGCCGAAGGGCGTCACCGTTGAGACGTACTACGACCGAACGACCCTGGTGCAAAAAACGATCTGGACGGTGGCCAAGAACCTGCTCGAGGGCGGCGTGCTGGTGATCGCGGTGCTGCTGCTCCTGCTCGGCAACGTTCGGGGCGGGCTGATCGTGGCGTCCGCGATTCCGCTGTCGATGCTGTTCGCGTTCACCGGCATGCTGAATGCCGGCATCTCGGGGAACCTCATGAGCCTCGGGGCGATCGATTTCGGCCTGATCGTCGATGGATCGGTCGTGATGATCGAGAACATCGTGCGGCGCATCGGCACGGCGCGCCGGCAGGGCGTGACGCGGGACCAGGCCATTCTCGAAGCCGGACGCGAGGTGGCCCGGCCCATCTTCTTCGCGGTGCTGATCATCATTCTGGTGTACCTGCCGATCGTCACGCTCGAAGGCGTCGAGGGAAAGATGTTCCGCCCGATGGCCTGGACCGTCGTGCTGGCGCTGATCGGGTCGCTCATTCTGGCGTTGACGCTCATGCCGACACTCGCCTCGCTCCTCTTCCGCGAGGGCACCGTGGATCGAGAGCCGCGTGTGGTCCATTGGCTCGGCGCGAAGTACAAGCCCGCACTCGAATGGGCGCTCGCACGGCCGCGGCTCGCGGCCGGCGTGTCGGCCCTCGTGTTCATGGCGTCCATGGCCCTCGTGCCGTTCATGGGCGCGGAGTTCATTCCAAAACTCGATGAAGGCACGATCGCCATTCAGGCCTCGCGGCTGCCCAGCGTGTCGTTGACCGATTCGATCCGCAGCACCACGCTGATCGAGCAGACCTTGCGGACGTTCCCCGAGGTGGAGTCCGTTGTGTCGCGGACCGGACAAGCCGAGATTCCCACGGATCCGATGGGTGTCGAAACCAGTGACATCTACGTGCTGCTCACGGATCACGCGCAATGGACGACGGCCACCACTCGCGAAGGCCTCGTGGCCGCGTTCGACGCGGCGCTCGTCGGGTCGGTGCCGGGCAATGTGTTCAGCTACTCGCAGCCCATCGAGCTGCGCGTGCAGGAACTCATCGCCGGTGTGCGCTCCGATCTGGCGGTGACGCTGTACGGCGATGATCTCGATCAGCTCCGAAGGACGGGCGCCGACATTGCGGCTGTCGTCGGAGGCGTCGCCGGCGCGGCCGACGTGAAGCTGGAACAGACCGGCGGCCTGCCGTTCCTGCGCATCAGCGTACGGCGCGATCAGATCGCGCGGTATGGCATCAACGCCGCGCAGGTGTTGGAGGTCGTGCAGACGATCGGCGGCCACAACGTGGGCGAAGTCATGGAGGGACAGCGCCGGTTCGCGCTGCAAGTGCGCTTTGCCGCCACCACGAGGGACTCCGTGGAGAAGATTCGCAATCTGAAGGTCGCCGACCCGCAAGGCCGGATGATTCCTCTGTCGCAGCTCGCCGACATCATCACCGAGGACGGCCCCACCCAGATCAGCCGCGAGAATATTCACCGGAAGATTTCTGTCGAGGCCAACGTGCGCGGGCGTGACCTGGGCAGCTTCGTTGCCGATGTCCGGAAGGCGGTGGCCGACAAGGTCACGTTACCCAGCGGCTACTACATTGAACTCGGCGGCCAGTTCGAAAACCTCCAGCGCGCCTCGCAGCGGCTGGGGATCGTGGTACCGCTGGCGCTCGCGATGATCGGCGTGCTCCTGTACGTCATGTTCAATGCGTTCAAACCAGCCGTCCTGATCTTCCTGAACATTCCACTGGCCGCCAGCGGCGGCATCGTGGCGTTGTTCCTGCGCGGCATGCCGTTCAGCATCTCGGCGGGCGTTGGCTTTATCGCGCTGTTCGGCGTGGCGGTCATGAACGGCCTGGTGCTCTTGGCGCACATCGGCGACCTCCGGCGCAGCGGCCTCGGGGTGCACGAAGCGGCCGTGCGGGGCAGCCTCGAAAAGATGCGGGCCATGATCATGGCCCCGCTCGTCGCCGGCATGGGATTCCTGCCGATGGCGTTCTCAACGAGCGCGGGCGCTGAAGTGCAGCGGCCGCTCGCCACCGTCGTGATCGGCGGGCTGGTGACATCGACGGCCTTGACGCTGCTGGTGCTGCCGGCGCTCTATCGCTGGTTTGAACGAGAGGAAGAGGAGGTGCAGCTGTGATGTTCGAAGTCAAAGCCATCGTGCGACTCGACCGGCGGGACGAAGTCATCGCCGCTCTTCACGACATACCGGGGCTCCCCGGCCTGACCGTGTCGACGGTTGAAGGCATCGGTCGCCGCCATCCGCATCAGGAAGACTACGGACGCGTGACTATGGCGAAGATCGAGATCGTCGTGAGCGAAGACCACCTGACTCCGGTGCTCGATGGGCTCAAGCGCAGCGCGCACACGGGCCGGCCCGGCGACGGCAAAGTGTTCGTTCTGTGCGTGGATCAGGCGGTTCGGCTTCAGACCGGCGAGACCGGCCTCGACGCCCTGAG
This sequence comes from Acidobacteriota bacterium, assembly GCA_021824055.1. GTDB lineage: Bacteria > Acidobacteriota > Vicinamibacteria > Vicinamibacterales > SCN-69-37 > SCUN01. Next base: position 201 of record JAKALV010000005.1, on the reverse strand, counting down.
GTAAAGGGGAGACATGGCGACTGCCGAGTATTCGCTGCGGCTCGTGCTGCCCGAAGTTCCGGACGCTCAGGACGTCTGCGTCGCGCGTCTGCACCGCCTCGTCGAGGCGCATCCGGGGATCAGGCTCACGCACACCAACGGCGACAACGCACTCTGTGTGCACTTTGATCCGGGCGGCATCGCGCTCTCTGACGTCGAACA
>JAKALV010000195.1 GCA_021824055.1 Acidobacteriota bacterium | reverse complement strand
CGGGGTGCAGGGCCCCCGGCGCCTGCCAACCATCGCGCGAGAGGCGGAGCAAACGTCGAAGCGTTTGCGGAGCCGAGCGCGCCAGCCGGGGTGCAGGGGCCCCCGGCGATAAAGAATGGAGCGGGAAACGGGATTCGAACCCGCGACTTCGACCTTGGCAAGGTCGCACTCTACCACTGAGTTATTCCCGCCCTGACAGACGGTTGAGTGTATCGAACCTGCCGGGCGTGGGCAACCCCGGAATGCAGGACATCCGCCGACTACCGTGGCACGGGTCCACCGTTCCCTTCCCCAAACCTCATGGGTCCCGTCTACCCGTGCGCGTGCGCCAGGAACGCGCCTTCGATCACGCGCAGCCGCTCGTTGGACGTGCCGATGCCGTCAATCGCCACCACATCAAACCGGCAATCGTCATTCAGCCGGTCCACGAAGGCCAGATAGTCGAGTGCCATCGCAGCGATGCGGCGCTGTTTCCACGCCGGAATCTGGTCGGCAGCCTCGCCAAATCGATTTGAGCTGCGGGCTTTGACCTCGACGAACACCACCAGGCCGTTGATCTCGGAGACGATGTCGATTTCACCGAAGCGCGTGCGATATCGGCGCGCGAGGATGGTGTGTCCGCGTCTCCCGAGTTCCCTGCACGCCAGATCCTCACCCTTCTTGCCGATGAGCTGGCGGTATGGCAGCACGGCCATGCCAATTCACATAGCAACGAACGTGCCATGAACGGTTCCAAATCCGCCCTACGATTTGCGCGTGACGACCTTCAGCGCCTGTTCAAAAATGTCGACGACGGCGTCGGCTTGATCGGTCGAGAGCACCAGCGGCGGCGCGAAGCGCAGCGCGTTGCGGCCGGCGCCAAGTATCAACACGCCCCGCTTGAACATCTCCTGAACAATCTGGTCGCGCTCGGTCGTCGCCCGCTCCTTGGTCACGCGGTCGCGGACCAGTTCGGCGCCGATCATCAGACCGTGCCCGCGCACGTCGCCGATCAGTGGGTATTTCGCTTTGAGCGCATTGAGGCGGTTCATCAGGTGCGCCCCGACGACTTCGGCGTTCTTGATGAGCCCGTCCTTCAGCACCTTGATCGTGGCCATCGCCGCGACGCAGCTCACCGGATTGCCGCCAAACGTGCTGGCGTGCGCGCCCGGCTTCCAGTCCATCACGTCCGCCCGCGCGGCCGTGATGCTGAGCGGCAGCCCGGACGCGATGCCTTTCGCAATGCTGATGATGTCCGGCTCGAGGCCGAAGTGCTCGCACGCGAACATCCTGCCCGTGCGGCCCATGCCCGACTGCACTTCGTCGGCGATCAGCAGGATGCCGTGCTGCTTGGTCAGCGCGCGCAGCCGCTCGTGGAACTGCTTCGCGGGCACGACATAGCCGCCCTCGCCCTGGATCGGCTCCACCATGACGGCGGCCACCTCATCGGGCGACACGAGATGCACCAGGATCTGATCTTCGACGAAGTTCAAACACTCCGCCTGGCACGTGTCCGGTTTCAGACCCACCGGGCAGCGATAGCAGTTGGCGTAGGGCGCATGAAACACGCCGGGCATCATCGGCCCGAACCCGGTGCGCTGCACCGCGCGGCTCGACGTCAGCGCCAGCGCGCCCAGCGTGCGCCCGTGGAAGGACCCGAGGAACGCGATGATATTCACGCGCTTCGTGTGGTACCGGGCCATCTTGATCGCGGCCTCGTTCGCCTCGGCGCCGGAGTTGCCAAAGAACGAGCGGACCTCTCCGGGGATCGGCACCATCGCCGCGATGGTCTCGGCGAGCTCCACCTGCGGTTCGTAGTAAAAATCCGTGCCCGACATGTGCAGGTACTTGTGCACCTGGCCGACGATGGCGTCCACCACCGCCGGATGCGAGTGCCCGGTGCCGGTGACGGCGATGCCGGCCGCGCAGTCGAGAAACACGTTCCCGTCCACGTCTTCCACCACGGCGCCCTGGCCTTTGGCCATGACGAACGGGTAGTCGCGGGTATAGGACGGCGACACGCGGCGCTTGTCGCGCGCGATGATGGCCGCAGCCTTGGGACCGGGGAGTGCAGTCTTGATCTCGGGAACCGACATTATTTCCTCTTCCAGCGGGTGCCGCTTGCTGAGTCTTCCAGGATGATGCCGCGCGCGTCGAGGTCCTTGCGGATCTGGTCAGCGCGGGCAAAGTTACGCGCGTGCCGGGCGGCACGGCGTTCGGCGATGAGCCCTTCAATTTCCTCGGCCGGCACCGGCGGCGCGGCTTCTTCCGCACGGCGAAGCGCCAGTACACCGAGCACCTTGTCGAATTCCTCGAACGCCGACAGGATCACGGCCGCGTCCGGTCCGCTGACTTCGCCGGCGTCCATGGCCGCGTGCATCTCCCGCACGAGTTCGAACACCACGCCCAGGGCGCCCGGCGCGTTCAGGTCCCACGCCATCATCTCGCGGAACTCTTCGCGGGCGGCATCCACGCGGCCGGCGATCTCCGGATGCGCCTCGCCGCCCTGGATCCCCTGCACGCGCACGAGAAAATCCGAGATGCGCGTCAGCGCGGCTTCGGCCTGGTTCAGGATGTCGAAGCTGAACATCAACTGCTTCCGGTAGTGCACGGACAGCAGCAGGTAACGCAGAGCCGACGGCCGGAAGCCACGATCGATGATGTCGCGCACCGTGTAGACATTGCCCAGCGACTTCGACATCTTCTCGTGGTCGAGGTTCAGGAACTCCGAGTGCACCCAGAAACGCGCGAACGGCCTGCCCGTGGCGCCCTCGGCCTGCGCGATCTCGTTCTCATGATGCGGAAACACCAGGTCGATGCCTCCGCCGTGGATGTCGATCGGCGGCTCGCCCAGGAGCCGCAGCGCCATGGCCGAGCACTCAATGTGCCAGCCTGGACGGCCGGGTCCGCATCCCTTGTCCCAGGTCGGCTCGCCGGGCTTTGTCGCCTTCCACAGCACGAAGTCCCGCGCATCGTCCTTGGCATAGGTATCGGCGTCGATGCGCGCGCCCGCCTGGATCCCCTCGTGGTCGAGGTGCGCCAGCTTGCCGTAGTCGGGCATCGTGGAGATCTTGAAGTAGATCGATCCGTCGGATTCGTACGTGTGCCCGCGTCTCGTGAGCGCCTGTATCATGTCGCTCATCGCCTGCAGGTTGGCGTCTTCCGTGGCGCGCGGGCTCTCCTCCACCGGCTCGAGACCCAGCGCCTTGGCGTCCTCCGCAAACGCATCGATCCACCGCTGCGTGTACTCGAGCAGCGGCACCCCGGCCTCGGCCGCGCCCTTGATCGTCTTGTCGTCGACATCCGTGAAATTCCGGACGTGGCGCATGGCGTAGCCTTCCTGGTGACGCAACGTGCGCCGCAGCAGATCCTGCACGAGAAACGTCCGAAAGTTCCCGATGTGTCCTCGCGCGTACACCGTGAGACCGCACGTATACATCCGCACGGTCTTGCCGTCGGCCGGGCGGAACTCCTCTTCCTTCCGGGTCAGCGTGTTGTAGAGGCGCATGATCGGGCTATTTCTCGGTCAGCGCGCGACGGACGGTCGCCGACCCGGCGCCGCACGACAGTGTCACGAGCAATTCCTGGCCATCGGCGGTGAGCACAAGCGCGATGTTTTCGCCGGCTCGGGCCAGGCTGGCTGCCGCGCGATCGACCTCGGTCAATACGGCCGCGGCCTCGGCCTCGGGGCAGCCGGCCAGTGCGGCGTACTTCGCGGCCACTTCGGGCGCGAGCACGCGGTACCGGGCGTCGGCCGGCACGGACAACTGGAGCGACGAGAGCATCCGTCAATTATAGCGGGGCGGCGCGCCGGCGTGTGTCAGTCGCACTGTCGCAGGAGCCGGCCCGCCCGGTCCGCATCCGCAGCCATCTGACGGGTCAGCTCGTCCAGCGAGTCAAATTTCATCTCGTCGCGGAGCCGGGCCACGAAGGACAGCCGCATCCGCTTGCCGTACAGGTCCCCGGAATGATCCAGCAGGAACGTCTCGATCGTGAGTTTGTCGTCCCCGATCGTCGGCCGAACGCCGAGGCTCGTCACCGCCGGATGGTAGACCCGGTCGATGATTGCAATCGTGGCGTAGATCCCGTAGGCCGGCAGCAGCTGATTCTGCGTCTCGAGGTTCGCGGTCGGAAACCCCAGCGTGCGTCCGCGCTGATCCCCCTTCACGATGACGCCGTCGAGAAAGAACTGGTGACCGAGCAGCGCGGCCGCCTCATCGACGCGGCCCTCGCCGATCAGCCGCCGGATGCGGGTGCTCGAGACGACGAAGTCCTTGTAGAACACCGGGTCGATCTTGTCCGCCCGGAATCCCCGGTCCTCGCCGAGCGCCTTGAGCAGCGTGTACGTGCCCGCGCGCTCTCGGCCGAACAGGAAGTTCGCGCCCACCCACACTTCGCTCACGCCCAGCCAGTCGATGAGCACCGTGTCGACAAACAGCTCCGGTTCCCAGCGCGCGAGATCAGGCGTAAACCGCACGATCGCCACGCCCTCGATGCCCGCCCGCTCGAACGCTTCCAGCTTCTGGTCGAGCGTCATCAGCAGCTTCGGCGCCTTCTCGGGCCGCAGCACCTGGGGCGGATGGGGCTCGAACGTCAGGGCGACGGCCGTCCCGCCGTGTTCGGCCGCCGACCGCTTCACCCGCTCGAGAATGCGCTGGTGTCCGCGATGCAGGCCATCGAAGTTGCCCAGCGCCACAATCGGCGCCGGCCACTTCGGGCGCTGCGATTCGGGGAAATAGACAACATTCATAAGAGTGAGGCAGTTAGGCAGTTAGGCAGTTAGGCAGTGCGGCAGTGCGGCAATGGGGCAATTCGGGGCCTGACTGCCCCACTGCCGCACTGCCCCACTGCCCCACTACCCCATTAACTGACATCAAGTGAAAGTCCATCGTATGCGAGGGTCACGCCCGCGGGAAGCGACGCGCACGTCCCGGCGTGCGAAAGATCGTGGCAGATGTGCGTGAGGTAGGTCTGCCGCGCGCCGATCCCGGCGGCCGCGTTCACGGCCTCGGCCACCGTGAAATGCGTCGGGTGGGGACGGTGACGCAGGGCGTCCAGAACCAGAACGTCCAGATTCTGCAAGAGCGCGCGTGACGATGGCGGCACCGCGTTGCAGTCAGTGAGGTAGGCAAAGCGGCCGAATCGAAAGCCCAGAATCGTACGATGGCCGTGGCTCACCGGCACCGGCACGATCTCCTGGCGACCGATCATCAGCGCCCCGCCCGACAGCCTCCACAACTGGAGATCCGGCACACCGCCACCCTGCTGCGCCTCCCGTTCATCGAAGGCATACGCGAATGTCCGCCGCAGTTCCGCCAAGCTGAACACATCGCCAAACAGCGGAACCGGCTGACGCGTCATGTGATTGAAGCGGCGCAGTTCGTCGAGGCCCAGGATGTGATCGGCGTGCGTGTGGGTGTAGAGCACCGCATCCACGCGCCGAATATTGTGCGTCAACGCCTGCGTCCGCAGGTCCGGCGTGGTATCCACCAGCACCCGGGTCCCATCGTCGCACGTCACGTAGATCGACGGGCGCAGGCGCTTGTCGCGCGGGTCGGTTGATCGACACACGGCACAATCACAGCCGATCATCGGCACGCCGTGCGAGGTGCCGGTCCCAAGAAAGAGCACGTTCACTGCGTTAGCATATCGTTCGCATGGCACACCCACGAAAACCCCGCAACGCCGGGCCGGCCTTCGCCAAGCTCGTCCGCATCATGGCCACGCTGCGTTCGCGCCACGGCTGTCCGTGGGACCGCCAGCAGACGCACGAGACCTTGCGCCCGTTTCTGATCGAAGAGGCGTACGAACTGCTCGAAACCATCGACCGGGGCAAATACGAGGATTTGCCCGGTGAGCTCGGCGACGTGCTGTTCCAGTGCGTCTTTCACGCCCAGATCGCCGCCGAGTCGGGGCGCTTCGACATCGTGGACGCGGTGACGGCCATTTCGGAGAAGCTGATCCGCCGGCACCCACACGTGTTCACACCCTCCGGCCGGGCGCTCGGCCTGGGCAAGAAGCCCTTCAGAACACGACGGGGCAAGACGGCCGGCGCCGTCCTCACGCAGTGGGAAGCCATCAAGGCGGCGGAACAGGGCGCGAAGGGCCAGAAGAAACGCATCCTGGCGGGCGTCCCGGCGTCGATGCCGGCACTGTTGCGCGCGCACGAGATCGGGACGCGCGTGGCCGCCGTCGGCTTTGACTGGGACCAGACGGAGGACGTGATCGACAAGGTGGACGAAGAAGTGCGCGAACTGCGCGAGGCGCTCGGCCAGGGCCGCGCGCGGGCGGAGGAGGAACTGGGCGATCTGCTGTTCTCGATCGCCAACCTGTCGCGCAAACTCGGCTTCGAGCCTGAGACGGCGCTTCGGAAGGCGAATGCGAAGTTCAGCCGCCGTTTTGCGCAGGTAGAAGCGT
>JAKALV010000194.1 GCA_021824055.1 Acidobacteriota bacterium | reverse complement strand
TCTACGTGCCGTACACCTGCAGCATCGACTGGCGCACGGTGAACTCGCGCGCCGAGGCCACCTCTTCGATCAGCGCCTCGATGTCCGAACTCAGGAATTCAAACGATTGATGACAGGTCTTGCAGATGAAATGTGAATGCCGCGGATGCCGGTACGCCCGCTCGAAGCGAAATTTGCCGCCGCCGAAGTCGACCTTGCCCGCGATGCCCGCGTCCACCATCCACTGCAGCGTGCGGTACACGGTGGCGCGGCTGATGCGCTTGTCGGACTGACGAATGAGGTCCGTCAGTTCTTCCGCGCTCAAGTGGCCCTCCTGCCCGAGGAAGACCTGCACGATCAGATCGCGCTTGCTCGAGCGCTTCCCGCCCGCCGGCCGATGCTTCTCGACGAACTCAGAGGCCGACTGCACGGGCGATCAGGCGCTGAATGACGACCCGCACCCGCACGTCGACTTCGCGTTCGGATTCTTGATCGTGAAACCGCCGCCCATGTTGTTGTCGACGAAATCCACTTCGGCGCCCTTCAGGTACCGCAGGCTGATCGGGTCCACCAGCAGCTTCACGCCGTGCACTTCGAACACCCGATCGGACTGGGTGTCGCCTTCGCCTTCATCGATCATCAGGCCATACTGAAAGCCCGAGCAGCCGCCGCCCTGCACGAAGACCCGGAGGCCCGCGCCCGGCTTCTGTTCCTCGGTCAGCAACTCGGTGATCTTCGCCGCCGCCGTCTCTGTGACATTGATCATGGGTCAATTATACGGAAAACTACCTGAATGATCGCCCGCGACACCCTCCATCAGGCCGCCGCCCAGCGAGTAGCATTAGCGTGATGCGCGCGTGGGTCCCGGCTCTCGTGTTCGCCCTGGCGGTCGCCGCCCCGGGGCGCGCGCCCGCCGGCGCGCAGACCGCGCCGCGCGGACGCCTGTTTCCGCCCGAAGAGCTCGGACAACTCGAGGGTCCGGACCGCGATGAGTGGCAACAGCCCGAGCGGGTGATGGACGCCCTCGGCATCGCCGACGGCTCGCACGTCGCCGACCTCGGCGCGGGCGGCGGCTGGTTCACCATCCGCCTTGCGCACCGGGTGGGTCCGAACGGCCTCGTGTACGCCGAAGATGTGCAGCCGCCCATGATCGAAGCCATCAAGCGTCGCGTGGAGCGCGAAGGACTGCGCAACGTGCGCACGGTCCGCGGATCGTTCGACGATCCGGCGCTGCCAAGCCAGGTGGACGCCGCCTTGCTCGTCGGCGTGTTCGGCCAGCTCGAGAAACCGTTGGTCTTCCTGCGGAACGTCCGCGCGGTGCTCAAACCGGCGGGCCGGCTCGGCATCATCGATTTCAAACCCGGCGGATCCGGGCCCGGGCCCGACGACAACCGCGTGGCCGCCGCCACCATCATCCGGGACGCCGAACAGGCGGGCCTGCGACTGGTGAGCCAGGAGACATTTCTTCGATACCAGTACCTCCTGGTCTTTGCGCGCGCGCCGCTCACCGGCTCCGGAACCAAGTGAGCGCGCCCCTGCCCTCAACGTTCGCCGGCATCCAGAACGACATCGCGCGCGCCCTCGAGCAGTTGCTGGCGCCGGGCGGCGCCGCGACGCCCGATCCTGTGCTCGACGCCATGCGCTACACGCTGCTCGCGCCGTCCAAGCGCGTGCGGGCCGTGCTCGTGCATCTGGCCGCGGACGTCTGCGGCGACAGCGCGCGCGCGCTCCCGGCGGCCAGCGCCGTCGAGTGCATCCACGCCGCGTCGCTGATGCTCGACGACCTGCCGAGCATGGACGATGCCCCGCTGCGACGGGGACGGCCGTCGGCGCACGTCGCGCATGGTGAGGCCGTGGCCATCCTCGCGGCGTTCGGCCTGCTGAATCTCGCGTACGGCCATCTGGCCCGCGCCTATCCCGCGCCGCTCGCCGCGCGAATCACCGCGCTCTACACCGATGCGGTGGGCCTCGACGGTCTCATCGCCGGCCAGGCCGAGGACGTGCTCGCCACCGACGCCGTCATCGACTTCAACACGCTCGAGCGCATCCACCGGCGAAAGACCGGCGTTCTCTTCGGCGCCGCCGCGCAAGCCGGCGCCCTCAGCGCCGGCGCCAACGAGAACGCGATCGCCTCGCTCACCTCGTACGCCAAGAACCTCGGGCTCGCGTTTCAAATCGTGGACGACCTGCTCGACGTCGTCGGCACCGAGGCCGAAACGGGCAAAGCGGTCCGAGCCGATGCGCGCAAGATGACATTCGTGAGTTTCAGCGGCGTCGATGGCGCGCGCGAGCTCGCGAACGACCTGTGCGCCACGGCGGAACGCGCCCTGGATCCGTTCGGCCGCCGCGCCGATCCGCTCCGCGAACTTGCGCGCTTTGTCGCCGGGCGCCGGGTCTAGCGATGAGCGGCAGCGAACCCACTCCTGCGCCACCTGCGCCACCTGCGCCACCTGCACCACCTGCGCCACCTGCACCACCTGCACCACCTGCGCCACCTGCCGATCTTCGCGAGCACCTGCGCGCGCTCGGCTATCTGAACGCGCCGGTCGATCGCTTCGTGCTCGGCGGCGCCGCCAATCGCCGTTCGGCGGCCACCCTGGCGGCCGGCGCCAGCGTGCGCATCGGCATGCTCGCGGGACTGCTGCTCGGCCCTGCCGGCGCCATCGGTCTCGCGTCGAAACTGCCGGAACTGATCACGAGCCTGACCGACGCGCTCGTCATGGCGGCGTACTTGGCCGTGACGTTCGGCGTGGCGGCGGCGATCGCGTCCTTTGCCGTCATTCTGCCGGCCGGCGCGCTGGCGCGATCGCTCGTACGGTCCACATCGTTCGCCGTCAACGCGCGGCGCGTGGCGGCCGTTGCCGGCACCGTGATCTTCCTCGCCTGTCTGGCCTATCTCACACTCTGGTGGCGAGCCGCGGTCACCACGTCGTCCGCTCCCACGCCGCTCTTCTCCGCCGCCGTGATCGGCGTCGCCGTCGCGATCAGCCTCGTGCTCGGTCATGTCGTGATGGTTACCGCCCTCGCGTTTGTGGCGCGGCTGGATCCCGCCGATGCGCCATCCACGACGCTCGGCCCCGGCGTGCCGTTCTCGTCATGGAACGTCACGCTGCCGCTGGCGGCCGTGGCATTCGTGGGCGCCGCGGCCCTGCTCTTCGCAGCCGCGCCCGGCTCACCCGCTGTGCTTTCGGCGCCGGCGCTGACCGTCGTGCCCACCGGCGAACGCGTCCTGGTCATCGCCATCGACGGCGTGGATCTCGCGCTGCTTGCCAGATTGCGGGCGGCGGCGTCCATGCCGGCGTTCTCGCGGCTGCTGGACGCGGGCGTCGCCACGATGCCCTCGGATCCCGACCGGGATCCGGCCCGCGTGTGGACAACGATCGCCACGGGCCAGCCCCCCGAGCGTCACGGCATCAACGCGCTGGAGGGCCGGCAATTGGCCGGTGTCGAGGGACGCCTGCGGCCGACCTCGCGCGTGGGCGCGCTCGTGGCCGGCGCCACCGATCTCATCCGGCTCACCCGCCCCTCGATCGCGTCGGGCAGCGAGCGGCGGATCCCGACATTCTGGGAAGTGGCCGCGCGTGCGGGGCTCAGGACGAGCGTGATCCAGTGGTGGGCCACCTGGCCCGCGTCGGAATCAGGCGAGGATGCGGGCACCGTGCTGTCGGATCGCGCGCTGCTCCGCCTTGAACAGGGCGGGGCGCTCGATGGTGAGATCGCGCCCGCGGCGCTCTACACGAGTCTCGAGCGTGATTGGCCCGCCCGCCGCGACCGGGCGCGCGCACGCGCGCAGGCGGCGGTTGCCGCGGACACGCCGGGGGACATCGCATCGATCATCGCGCGGTCCGCCGCGCTCGACGCGACCATTGCGGACCTGTCAGCCGAGCCTGCGATGGCGAATGTCGATCTGCAGGTCGTGTACCTGCCCGGTCTCGATATCGCGCAGCACGGTCTCTTCGCGGTGGACGGCACCGCCGCGGCGGCCGCGCCCTCAGCCATGGCGGCGCGCGTCCGCGCCATCGAGCGCTACTACCAGTTCCTCGATGGACTCCTCGCCGGCCTCACCCGTGGTCCGCGCGCGGTGGTCCTTGTCACACAGCCGGGCCGCGTGGCCGAGCCCGGACCGGGCCTGCTCGCGTTAGCCGGCGCGCCGGCCCGCACCATCGCCACGGCTCCGCCCGAAACCACGTCAACGTCGGTGGCCGCGACGGCGCTCTATTTGTTGGGGGTCCCGGTGGCCAGCGATCTCGCGGGCCGGCTGCCAACCCTGCTGATCGCGGACAGCTTTCTCAATGCGCATCCGGTTCGGTACGTGCCGACCTACGGCGCACGGCACGCCACGCCACGCCGCACGACCGGACAGCCGCTCGACCAGGAGATGATCGATCGCATGCGCAGTCTCGGTTACGTGAAATAGGACGGGACCTTGGACGAATCCCGACGTCCAAGGTCCAAAGTCCAAGGTCCAACGTCACTTGTTGTCCAGCGTCCTACAAGTCCCTCGTGCGCAGTCCGTGCTTTGTCCGTTCGACCTCGGACGAAGGACCTATGGAACTTCGGACAGCAAATGACCTTGGACTTTCAACCTTGGACTTTGGACGTCCCTACTGGTTCTTCGAAGCGTATTTCACTCCCATGATGCGCCACGCCCCCGGCAAAATCGCCGCGGCGGCAAGGATCTTCGCGATGTCAAAACCGGCGAACGGGAGCACGCTCGTGGTGAGCGTCGCGCTCAGCGAATGCGACACCGTGGCCGTGTACCACAGCGCCCCGCCGGTGTAGATCACGGCCAGGCCGGCGAGCATCGCCAGCGCTGAGGTCACATACCGGCGATCCCACCCGCGTTCCGCGAGCCAACCGGTGACGAACGCGGCCAACGGGTAGGCCACGAGGAAACCGCCCGTCGGCCCGAGCAACCGCGCGGCGCCGGGCGGCAACGCGACGGACGGCGCGAACACCTGCACGCCGATGATGCCGGCCGCCAGATACGCCACCTGCGACGCCGCGCCGCGCCGCGCGCCGAGCGCGGCGCCTGCGAGGAGCACGGCCATGGGCGTCAGCGCAAATGGCACCGCGGTGAACGGCACGGGCATGGTGAACTGCGCAGCGGCCGCCGTGAGCGCCACTCCGAATGCTACCGACGCGATGCCGAACGCGCCGGCAAACGGCGAGACAGCCGTCGCGCGATCAATCAACGATCCAGAGATGACGTGGCTAGACATTGCTGGCATTCTAACGAAATGCAAACCGCGCTGACAATCGCCGGCAGTGACTCGGGAGGCGGCGCCGGCATCCAGGCGGACCTGCGGACATTCCAGGCGCATGGCGTGTTCGGCACCTCGGCGATCACCGCGGTGACCGCGCAGAACACCGTCGGCGTCCGCGCGATCCAGGTGCTCGATCCCGCGATCGTCCTGGCGCAGATTGAGGCGGTCGCCGACGATTTCTCCGTCGCCGCCACCAAGATCGGCATGCTCGCCAACGCGGACATCATCCGGGTGGTGGCGGCGGCTCTCGGTCGGCAGCATCTCGGCCCGATCGTGCTGGATCCGGTGATGGTGGCCAAAGGGGGCGACTCGCTCCTGGCCGCCGACGCCGTGTCCGCGCTCCGCGCGATCCTGATGCCGCGCGCCACGCTCCTCACGCCGAACATTCCGGAGGCGGAAGCGTTGACCGGCATGCGCATCACCTCGGTCGCGCACATGCGCGACGCGGCGGCGATCCTGCTCTCATCCGGGGCACAGGCCGTTGTCGTCAAGGGCGGCCATCTCGAGGGGCCCGCCATCGATGTGTACGCCGACGGTTTCGGCATCGAGGAGTTCGCGGCGCCCCGCGTGCGCTCCCAGCACACGCACGGCACCGGCTGCACCTTTTCGTCGGCGATCGCGGCGCGGCTGGCGCTCGGCGACCCGCTGAAGACCGCCGTGCGCAATGCCAAGGCGTACGTGCTCCTCGCGATCGAACGCGCCCCGCAGCTCGGCCATGGGCATGGCCCGCTCGGGCTCGGGTGCTAAACTTTCCGGATGTCGCTGTTCGCGATCACCTCGGCGCCGCTCTCGGTGGACGCGTTGGCGGCCGAAGTGGCCCGCCTCGCCGCCGGCTCGGGTGAAGGCTGCGGCGCCGTGACGACGTTCGCGGGGTTGGTGCGCGCGCACCACCAGGGCCGGCGGGTGCTGTATCTCGAGTACGAGGCGTACGAGCCGCTCGCACTCAACGTCTTCGCACAGATCCAGCAGGAAGCCGCCGACGCGTGGCCGGGCGTGGTGATGGGCCTGCACCATCGGGTGGGACGGCTCGAAATCGGCGACGCGAGCATCGCCATTGCGGCGGCGAGCGCGCATCGCGCGCCCTCGTTCGAGGTCTGCCGCTACGCGATCGAGCGCGTCAAGCAGATCGCGCCGATCTGGAAACACGAGTATTTTGAAGGCGGCGCG
>JAKALV010000193.1 GCA_021824055.1 Acidobacteriota bacterium | reverse complement strand
TCTACGGCATCGCGATCTGGTACCTCCAGGTGCCGAGCGTGATGGCGTGGTGGCGCGCATGACGCGGAACGCGCGCGCGGCGTGGGCGCTGATGGCCGTCTCGCTCGTCGGCGGCACGATCGCCGATCGCGTGCCCGAACGCGCGCCGATCGTGGCGGGCGGCTATCGCGTAATTGCGGCGGACTTTCACACGCACAGCTCGACCTGGAGCGACGGCGCGCTTACGCCGTTCGGCCTGGTGCTCGCCGCGCGGCGGCAGGGGCTGGACGCCATCGCGATCACCGGTCACAACCAGGTGTCCGACGCCAAGGCCGGGCGGTGGTTCTCGTCGCTCATCGGCGGGCCGACGGTGCTGGTCGGGCAGGAACTGCTCGGCGTGGACCATCACATCATCGCGATCGGCACTGAGCGGCAGATCGCCCTGCCGACCGTGTCGGCGCAACTGGCTGAGGTTCATCGTCAAGGCGGCATCGCCATCGCTGCGCACCCGATGCCGGAGTTCTGGGCGGCGTTCGACGATGAGGGTCAGGGTCAGCTGGATGGCGCGGAGATCTGTCATCCGCTGGTGTACAGCAACCCGAAGGCGCTGCCGGCGTTCGAGCAGTTTCGCGAGCGGCACGCGCTGGCGGCGATCGGCTCGTCGGATTTCCACGGGCTCGGCCGGATGGGGGAGTGCCGTACCTACGTGTTCGCGACGGACAACAGCGCCGCCGCGATCATCGATGCGGTGCGCGCGAAGCGAACTGTGGTGTATGCGCCTGGCGGCAAGACCTACGGCGATCCCGCGCTCGCGTCGCTGATCGCGTCGCGCACGGAGCTGCGCGACGTGGCGACGTCGGATGCGCCGGTGGGCGGGCTGGACTGGGTCAGCCGCGTCAGCGGAGTAGTGGGGTTGATGTGGCTGGGTGCCGGATCGGGTCGCGTGCGTCCTCGCGCGCGACTGCCAAGCTCGCGGCACAGATCACCAGGGTCGGGTCGATCACGGCAAACCGGTATCGCTCCTGCGGAAAGAAGATCAGGCCTTGCAGCAGCGCTGCACTCGCGAGCAGCCAAAGGCCAGGCAAGCGGGCGCGGCGTGGGCCAAGCCGAATGAATCCGGCCAGGCCGAAGGGCAGGATCAGCGCGTACGACCCAATGGCGGCGATCGTGAATACCCTGCGTGTGTGGCGTGTGTATGACGGTCCAACTGGGACGACGGTATAGAACGCTTTCCGTGCCTCAAGCGACAGCCACGCTGCAGGATTGTTTCGAATCCAACGAAACGCGGCCTGATAGAAGAGCGGCTCCAAAGCCTCTTCCGAGAGTCCGGGGTGGCTGGCCCGAAATTGTGTCAGTGCCGTCTTCAGAACCGGATTGGCAAAGACATCGCCTTCGCCGCGTGAGGCGGGATGGTTGCCGATCCAGAAGTTGACGCCGCCGTCAGCCGCGACCACCACGACGCGGTGGTACTGCAGGTAGTTTCTCGCGGTCCACGGGAACACCAACATGGCCGTTCCACATGCGAATGCGATCAACAGCCGGAGGCGTCGCCGCCAGATCAGCCAGAGTGCTGAAGCCAGGACGAACAGGATTGAACCGGGGCGGACCAGCATGCACACGCCAGCCATTAGTCCGCACACGAGTCCGCGGCGCGCGGTGTTGGCCGGCGCCGACTGCCATGCCCGATCAAACAGCACGGCCGTTCCAGCGCTGAGAGGCCAGAAGATTCCTTCGCTCATCGCGTAACTGGCTGTCCACACGAGCGGAGGATAGGCTGCCGCCGTCCACGCGGCGACTTGCCCGGCCATTGGGCCCATGGCCCGTCGCGCCAGCATGGCAATTACCAGCACGCCCAGTGCGCCAACGACCGATTGCGCGACCGTAACCGGTAATGGCGTTCTGGCCGGGTCGGATTGGGCGGCGCCGATCATGGCGAGAAACAGCGGGTACCCGGGTGCGCGACTGAACGGCACGATCTGGTCAGCGAGTAGTCCCCCCGAGAACGTGAAGCCCTGACCTGACGCCAGGTCCTCGCGCCATCGACAGGTATTCGCGTTCATCGCCGGTGGTTGGTCGGTTCTCCAGGTAGCCGAGCCCCACCACGAGCCTCAGCAGCAGGGCGACCACGGCAGCGCCCGCAAGCGATCGACGGTAAGCGAAGCCGTCAGCGTCAGTTACAGATGCCAAGCGCTACCCTTCATCAATACTTTGACACTCGACGAATCATAGCGTCTAACCAACGAGTAGGCTGGGCTACCGCTAGCGCTGATGTTTGCCCTCTTCGTGCTGCTGCTGCACCTGCCCAGCGCCATTACGCATCCCGGAATTCGCATCGTCTGGATCTTCCCGTTCCGGGAAGGGACGTTTGCCGTGGGCGCTTTCTGTGTCTTCGTCTACGAAGTCCCACGCGCGAGGCGTGCCCGCGGGTTGGCTCTGGCGCTGCGGCTCTGGACGGCCGTCGTGGCCATCTATTTTGGCCTGCAGAACATTCTGTATCCACAGTTCCTGCCCGGCGTTCCTGACCAGCAGCCCACGTCCGCGTGGGTGCCGCTGCCGCATGTCGTTGCGTACCTTACGGGCGCCATCCTCGGGGTCATGGGGGCCGCCATGCTCGTCAAGAGAACGGCCGTGACGGCGATCACCGCGGTGGGCGTCTGGATGACCGTCCTCACGATCGGGCTGTTCGCGCCGAATCTGTTTCTGGCGCAGGGCGTTCCGCAGCGGGTGACCGCCATCAATTTTGTGGCGGACACGGTGTTGTTTGCGGGCGCGATGTTCGCGATCGCGAGGGCGGTGTCAGCGCAGATGGGGACGAGCGGGCCGCGGGAGTCGAGTTTCTGAAATAGCCCGCCTTCGCTAACCGCTCACTCGGTTCGCAGCTACGGCGGGGCATCCTTCGCGTGGTCTCGATGGCTTGCCAGCCGAAGCTCGCCAAGGGAGTCTTATTGTCGCGAGCGAAGGATGGTGAGCCCGGAAGGAATCGAACCTTCAACCAACAGATTAAGAGTCTGCTGCTCTGCCAATTGAGCTACGGGCCCACGGAGTGGGGGAGTGCCTGCTGCCTTGCCAAATGGTGCGCCCGGCAGGATTCGAACCTGCGACCTACGGCTCCGGAGGCCGCCGCTCTATCCAGCTGAGCTACGGGCGCATTCTCTTTCTCACTTATAACTTCTAACTTTGTTTCCCGCTTCTAACTTTGTTTCTGCCTTCTGCCTTTTGCCTTCTGCCTTGCTGTGGTGCGCCCGGGAGGATTCGAACCTCCGACCTACGGGTTCGAAGCCCGGCGCTCTATCCAGCTGAGCTACGGGCGCACAAGAGCATCAGCTTAACGTACCGAATTACCGCTTGGCTAGATGCCTCCCGCCGAAATCTGCGCCCGACGCCTCGGCCACGCCGCTTGACTTTGTATTTTAGTTTCATCTAAATTACGCGCCGTGCCCCTGCCGACCGCCACGCTCGCCGCCCTGGCCTCGCCGCGCCGCCGCGAAATCCTCCGGCTCGTCTGGCAGCGCGAGTGCTCCGCCGGCGAAATCCACGCCGCCATGCCCGATGTGACCTTCGGCGCCATCTCGCTGCAACTCAAGTCGCTCACCGGCGCCGGCCTCGTGGAATGCCGGCGCGCCAAACAGTTCCGCTACTACCGCGCGCGCCGGGACGCCCTCGCGCCCGTGGCCGCCGCCCTCGAACACATGTGGAACGACGCGCTCTGGAACCTCAAACTCGCCGCCGAACTCGAAGAGTCCCGCCGCGGCCCGCGCCCGCAACGCCGGCGCCGCGGCAAGAGAAAGGACTGACCCCATGCCGTCACGACCGCACCGTCTGGACCGATCCGTCTTCATCCTCGCGAAGCCCGACACGGTGTTCGCGTACTTTCAGGACAGCGCGCGCTGGGCGTCGTGGTGGGGCGCCGGCTCCACGATCGAGCCGCGCCCGGGCGGCAAAGTGTACGTGCGCCATCCGAACGCCGTGGAAGCGTCGGGCGAAGTCGTGGACATCAAAGCGCCCGAGCGCATCGTGTTCACGTACGGCTACGCGTCGGGCACGCCCATGGGGCCGGGCGAATCCCTGGTGACGATCCACCTGGCGCGCGAAGCGTCAGGCACGCGCCTGACGCTGACCCACGAACTCGCCGACGCGGCCGCGCGCGACCAGCACGTCCAGGGCTGGCGCTATCAGTTGTCGGTGTTCGCGAACCTCGTGTCGAACGAACTGC
This sequence comes from Acidobacteriota bacterium, assembly GCA_021824055.1. Lineage (GTDB taxonomy): Bacteria > Acidobacteriota > Vicinamibacteria > Vicinamibacterales > SCN-69-37 > SCUN01. The sequence goes on along the minus strand of JAKALV010000193.1, from coordinate 2,222 downwards.
ACGCCAACGCGGCGGAGCGCGCCGATGCGTGGTTCTCCGCGTGGGCCGAGCCCGACGATGCAAAGAGGCGGCGGGATTTCGAAGCGATTGCCGCGCCGGCCGTGCGCTTCGGCGACCGCTACAGCATGCTCGAGGGGATCGATGAGGTGACGCTGCACGCCGGCGCCGCGCAGAAATTCATGCCCGGCATGCGCCTGCAGCGCGACGGCAACGCCCGCCACTGCCTCGGCACCGCGCTGGTGAACTGGACCGTGCCCGGCCCCGACGGCACGCCGAAAGCGCACGGCACGAACGTGTTCACGTTCGGCGCCGACGGGAAGATCACGGCAGTGACAGGACTGTGGAACGAAGGGTGACAGGGGAGCAGGGTGACAAGGTACCAAGGTGCTGGCACCAGCGTGCTCAGTGCCTTGGCACCTTGTCACCAGCACCTTGGTGCCCTGACACCTTGGTGCCTTGACACCTTAACGGTTCACTTTGATGTCCTGCACTTTCGTCTCGCCCTCGCCGACCGTCACCGACATCGATCCGATGAGGAGCTGGCGCAGCACGTTCGGGTCGAACCAGCTGTCCGGCTCCGCATCGTCGAGCGCCACCAGTTTGTAGTCGCCGGCCGGCAGATCGCGGAACGAAAACTTGCCGTCGGTGGCCGGACGCGTGGAGAGGATGCGGCGCGACTGCGGCGTCCAGTAACGCTGGTCGGCGGCGAACAGGATGATCGTGTAGTCGCTGGTGGGCCGGCCCGACGAGTCCTCCAGCACGCCCGTGAGCTCGGTCGGCCGGTTCGTGAACGTCACGACGGCGTTGTTCGTGTCCTCGTTGGCCTTCACGTCCAGCATGAAGTCGAGCGCATCGCGCCCGTCAACATCGATGGACCTGGCGCGCCAGCCGCGCGGCGGCGCCACCGACATGCGGTACCGGCCCGGCATCAGGAAGCTCACCTTGAAGCGGCCGTCCGCATCCACCCGGCCCATCCCCGACCCGCCCAGCACGCCCTGTGATGTGGACGTCAGCACCACGCGCATCTGCGAGAAGTCGGTCGGTGTCTGGCCCGTGCCGTCGAACGCCACGCGCCCCGTGACGCTCATGCCGGGCTGCAGCACCAGCGACACTTCATTCCTGGCGCGGCCTTCCACCGTGACGTCCGTCTTCGCCCACATCGGCGGCGCGGGAGGACCACCCGGTTCCGCCTTGCCTCCCGGGCCGCTCGTGTCGATCTTGGTCATCGTCATCATCATCCGCACCTGGCCGCCGGACGTGTCCATGGAGACGAACACCTGGTCGCCGGACTTCGCGGTGAGCGTGTACTGCCCCGGCGCGATGCCGGTGAATGTGAATCGTCCGTCCGGTCCCGGGTGCGCCGTCCTGGCCGACAGGCCCGGCAGGCCGGTGTTGCTGTCGCCGAGTTCGATCGTCGTCCCCTGAATGGCGCGCGCGTCGCCGGAGACCGTGCCGGTGATCGTGCCGAGCGGCACGAGCTGCAGCTGAATATCGATGCCGCTCTTTTCTTCCGCGGGTCCGAGCGTCACTGGCGATGCCGACACCGCGAGCGTGGTGCTCGGGTAGAACACCGGCGCGTAGCCCGATGACGGCGGCGCGTCGCTCGATGCGCCGGCCGCGCGGGGTGCGGCGACATTGGCCGCGAACGTCATCGCGCTGCCTCGGGCCCCCTGCGTCACCACGCTTTCTTTGAGCGCCCGCAAGTCCTCGCTCATCGGTCCGTTGGCTTCGGTCGGCGTGGCGAGGACGATGTAGTCGCCGGGGATCAGGGTGGGAATGCGATAGATGCCGCGATCATCCGTGGTGTCCATGCCGGCGTTGACGAGCGCGCGCTCGCCGTTCCTGAACGCGTAGCGCATGGCGCGCACCTCAACGCCGAACGCCGGCTCGCCGATATCGTCAACGATCGTTCCGGTGAGAACGCCGCCCTTGGGAATCGACAGCGAGAGCTTCTCGAGGCGCTGGCCGTCCGCAATCGACAACGGCGTGCCTGGCCGCCCGCTGCCCGGACGCTTCTGTCCAAAGATGGATTCCAGGTAGCCCGGCTTGCCGGCGCGCAGCGTGAACTCGCCGGCCGGCAGATCCGTGAACTCGAACTTGCCGCGATCGTCGGTCATGGTCGCGCGCGACAGCGGCGTCGACGTGCCCTGCAGCCGCACGCTGGCGCGCCGCATCGGCCGTCCGCCATCCACGGAGATCACGGCGCCGGAAATGACGGCGGT
>JAKALV010000192.1 GCA_021824055.1 Acidobacteriota bacterium | reverse complement strand
CGCGCGTCAACTCGTCGTCCGACCGGCTGGCCTGTGCCTCGTGCCCGACGATGGCCTTCTCGAGGTCGTGATGCGACGCCACCGCGCCGGCGAGCCGCTGCTCGGTTTCGCCGACCATCAGGTCCACGCTGGTCTGATCGTCGCCGAGATCGTGGACCACTGTGCCAATCACCGAAATCTGGTCGCGCAGTTCCGCGGTTTCCCTGCGGAGCTCGAGAATGCCGCGCGCGCCCTGGCGCGCGCCGCCTTCCACAAGCCACGAGCCATGGAACACTTCGCCGCCCGGGGCCGCCACGGGCACGCCCACCGTGCGCGCCACATCGCGCGCGATCTCCAGGCTGTCCGCGATGAGCGCGTCACCGACCACGTGCCGGATGGCGTCGGCGTAGGCGCCGGTGGCGCGCACCACCGAGCGCAAGGTGCGGGTGCCGGCCGGCGCATCCACCGCCGGCGCATACACGCCGGCGCCGTCGAGCACCAGGAAACCGCAGCGGCCGGCATTCTTCTGGGCCAGCATCGCCAGCGCCGCGTTGACTTGGGCGGCGCTATCAACGATTACGTGCTGGAGCAGGTCGCCCAGCAGTGCGTCGACGGCGCGTTCGTACGACCGCTCTACTTCAATATGGTCAGCAATCGCGCCGTGCTGGCCGACGGCATGCGGCGCCTCAGCCAGCAGAAATCGGGCCGCATCGCCGAAGGTGGCGCGCGTCGCTTCCAGATCTTCGAGCGACTGCAGGCGGGCCGCCAGCGTGGCCTGCTCGTTCTTGCGTGCGGCGAGGTCGGCGACGATCCGGGTGCGCTTCGCGCGTAACTCCACCAACTCGGATTCGGCGCCCTGCCGCTTGACAACCACCGCCGCCAGTGTTTCGCGCGCCAACGCCAGCGACGCCGTGGCCTGCTCGCTGAGATTGCGAACGCGGTCGGCTTCCGCCGAGAGTTCGCGCGCTTCGATGGCCAGGCGGCCGAGCTCGGAGGCGACGCGATCCTTAACCGCGCCGGCGTTGTCACGCGCCTGGCGCAGCGCCGACAATGTAGTCGCGGCCCCCATCACGGCCGCACGCAACTCGTCGGCTTCCTTCTCGACGCCCTGGACCGCAAACGACGCCTGCGCGTAGTCGCGCTCGCGCTCGGCCACCAGGTGCTCGGCGTCGGTCACCGCGACCGCCGCGGCGGCCGCGGCCTCGCGCTGCGCCTCGATGGCGCGTCCGGCCGGCGCTTCGCGGCCTTCGAGCTCGCGCACTTCCACCGCCAATTCCTCGGCGCGCACCCCCAGGTCGGCAATCTGCTGCCGATCGAAGGTGATCTGCTGCTGCCGGCGCCCGATCTCGAGCTCCAGCAGGTGCGCCTGCTCGCGCGTGGCGGTGGACAGCGTCTCCGCCTCGGTCAACCCGATGCGCAGGCCCTCGAGCGTGGTTTCGATCTCCACGAGATGGGCCGACGCAACGGCTTCGCGCTCGCGCGCCTCGGCCAGGCGCGTGTCCGCACTCTCGATCTCGCGCGACAACGTGCGATACCGATGCGCAAACTGAACTTGTTCCCAGCGGCGCAGCTCTTCCCGTAACCGCTGATACCGGCGCGCCTTCGCGGCCTGGCGCTTCAACGTGCCGCGCTGCTTCTCCACTTCAAAGATGATGTCGTCGATGCGCGTGAGGTTGCCCTGCGCCGCTTCGAGCTTGAGCTCCGCCTGACGCCGGCGCGACTTGTACTTCGTGACGCCCGCGGCCTCTTCGATCAGCGAACGGCGCTCGGCCGGACGCGACGACAGAATCTGGCCGATCTTGCCCTGCTCGATGACGGCGTACGCCTTCACGCCGAGCCCCGAGTCCATCAGCAGATCGTGAATGTCGCGCAGCCGGCACACTTCGCCGTCGATCAGGTACTCGCTTTCGCCCGAGCGATACAGCCGGCGGCCGATCTCGACGTCACGCACGGTGATCGGGCCGTCATCGAGCAGGTCCTGCACGGACGGCAGCTCGATCTTCGGCAATTCCTCACCCAACGAACCCCCCGAACCCAACGAACCCGCCGCACCCGCCGAACCCGACGAACTGTCCTTCATGGCCGCCTGCGCCACCTGGCTGAGCATCAGCCGCACTTCCGCCGCCGCCGTGGGCTTGCGGGCATCGCTGCCGCTGAAGATCACGTCCTCCATGCGGTCGCCGCGCATGCTCTTGGCGCTCTGCTCGCCGAGGACCCAGGTGATGGCGTCCACGACGTTGCTCTTGCCGCAACCATTGGGGCCGACGATCGCGGTCACACCATCGTCGAAGGCGAGCTCCGCACGATCCGGGAAGCTCTTGAATCCAGCAATATGAAGTTTTGACAGGCGCATCGAAAGTTGAACGAAGTATACCAAGCCCAATTAGGTGGGGCTAGGCCAAAACCCGCCACAAAATGTGGCGCCTCCGCTGCTTCTTCTACTTCTTCGCGCTGAGGAGTGCTTTCGCTTCGTCGAAGAAGCCAAGCGCGAACCGGGCCTGGGGATCCAGCTTCAGCAACTGCCGGCGCGCTTCTTCGACGCCGAACAGATCCACGTCCACCTCGAAGTGGATCATGGCCTTGATGAACGCGACGTCGGTCGCAAACGCGGCCTCGTCCACCTTCACGTGCTGCGAGATCGCGTACTGCTTGAACTCCTCCAGAATCGCCGGCGTCACCTCGAACCCGCGCAGCACCTTGTGCTGGCTGGACACGCGCCGGTTCGCCGGGCGGGTGTCGCCGTCGGCGGTGAACCGTTCCGCGAAGCCCACAAACATCCCGCGATTGAAGAGCTGGCGCGTGGGATAGCTCGGGTTGAACCCCTCGATCGGCCCGGCCATGAAGTGATCCGGCTCGATGCCGCCGCCGCCATACACTTTGCGGCCGCTGTCCGTGTACTTCAGCTCGCTGGCCGGATGCTCGCGATGCTCGGTCTGGTCGCGCAGGCCGTAGGTCAGGTAATCGTCGAACGCGCCGTCCCACGGCCGCTGAATCATGCGGCCGCTCGGCGTGTAGTAGCGCCCGGTGGTCAACGCGAGTCCGGCGCCGTTCGCGATGCGGTACACCGACTGGACGAGCGCCTTGCCGAACGTCTGCTCGCCCACGATGATCGCGCGATCGTGATCCTGCATCGCGCCGGTGACGATCTCCGACGCGCTCGCGCTGCCGCGGTTGACCATGACGATCAGCGGCACGTTGAGGTACTGCCCCTGCACGACGGCGGGATAGTCCTTGTCCGAATTCTGCACGCGGCCGCGCGTGTACACGACCATCTGTCCGCGCTTGAGGAAATGGCTGGCGATGCCGATCGCGGCGTCGAGCAGGCCGCCCGGGTTGTCGCGCAGATCGAGGACGAGCCGTTCCATGCCCTGTCCCGACAGCTTCTTGAGTGCCGCCTGAATTTCCCCGTCGCTCGTTTCCGAGAAGTCCCGCAGGCGAAGGTACGCCGTGCCGGGCTGCAGCATGAACGCCGCGCTCACGGTCGTGATGTTGATCTCGTCGCGCATCACGGTGAGTTCAATCAGCGTGTCCGAGCCCGGCCGGCGAATCGACACGTTCACGGTGGTGCCCTTGGGCCCGCGAATCTTGTCCGACACCTGCCGCGTGGTCCAGCCCTTCGCGCTCTCGGTGCCGACCCTCGCGATCACGTCGCCGCGGCGGATACCGGCCTTGTATGCCGGCGATCCCTCGAACAGCTCAGTCACCGTCACATCCTCATTGGCGGCCACGATCGTGACGCCGATGCCGGGGTACTTGCCTTCCTGCCGTTCGCGCATCTGCGCGTAGGTGTTGGGATCGAAGAACGACGAGTGCGGGTCGAGCGTGCGCAGCAGGCCGTCGATCGAGCCGTACACGGCCGTCGCGGCGTCCACCGGCTCAACATACTGCTGCTCGATGTCCGCCAGCGCGGCCGTGTACACGCGGTAGCGCTCATTGATGCGGTCCCGGCCGGCCGCGGGCACCTGGCCGCCCATCATGCCGCCGGCCGCGGCCGACGCCGCCACGATCAGGGCCGCCGCAGGAATCGCTTTGAACATGGTCACGATGCTACCACCAGGTCACTCGTCAGCGTCATCCACGTCATCCCGGGCCGGCCGTTTCTGGAACACCTTGGCCACCAGGATGCTGATGAGGTACAGGATGATCATCGGCGCGGCAAAAATCGTCTGGTTCACCGGATCGGAGGTCGGCGTGGCGATCGCAGCGATGACAAAGATGATCAGGATCGCGTACCGGAAATGCTTCCACAGGAAGCCCGCCGTGACGATGCCGAATCGCGCCAGAAAGAAGACCAGAATCGGCATCTGAAACACGATGCCGAAGGCCAGCACCATCTTCACGTAGAAGTCGAACGCGTCCGAGATGTTCGGGCGCATGTCCACGTACGGGCTCTCGAAGCTGGCGAAAAAGCGCAGCATCGAGGGAATCGCCACCTTGTGCGCGAAGGCCACGCCCGCCGCGAACAGCAGCGTCGAGGACGCCACGAACGGCAGCACCACGCGGCGCTCGCGCGCGTACAGACCCGGCGCGACAAACATCCAGAGCTGCCAGAGAACGATCGGCGTCGCCAGCATGAGGCCCGACAGGGCGCCGACCTTGAAGAAGAACATGAAGCCGCCCATCAGCTCGGTAAAGATGAGCCGGCCGCCAAACGCCGTCAGGTACCGTTCGAGGTAGTGCGTGAGCGGCACCGCGAAGAAGAACGCGACGGCGCAGCCCGCGATGATGCCGTAGACCGAGTAGATGATCCGCTTGCGCAGCTCCTCGAGGTGCTCGAGGAAGCTCATGCGGGATGAGCCCTCGCCTTCCTCCGACGGCTCGTCCAGGTCTTCTTCCCTATCGGGAGGCTCGTGCGGGGAGGCCACAGACGACGGGAGCACGCTTACGAACCGTGTTCGCCCCGTGCCACCGTTTCACCGGTCGTCACCGCCGGCGGGGACACCGCGTCGATCGCATCCTTGGCGCTTGAATGAATCGTGTCAGGGCTGGCCGCGATCTGCGGCGGCGCGGGCGGTGTCCGCTGTTTCTGCTCGTCGAGACGCACTTCTTCTTCGAGGGTGTTGCGCAGTTCGTTCGAGGCCTTCTTGAATTCCGCGATGCCCTTGCCCAGGGACTTGCCCAGCTCGGGCAGTTTCTTCGGTCCAAAAAAGATGAGTGCGATGACAAAGATGACAATAAGTTCGGGAACCCCGAGACCCATAAATAAACTCCTTTGGCCGTGCACTCGCAGTATACCCCAGCGCCTCCGGCTCCGCGGCGCCGCTATCGGGGCAACTCAAGCGTTTACATTGACTTGCGGGGCAGGCCGGTACTAGCATGGGGATTAGGGCACCCTAGGAAAGGAATCTCACATGAGACACATCACACCCCGGTTCGCAGTGACGGTGTTCGGCGTGGCGCTGGCGATCGCGTCGACGGCTGCCGCCCAGTCCACAACCAACCCCAATCCACCGCCAGCCAACGACACACGTTCGGCCAAGACCACGGCGAGCGGCGACACCGGCCTCTTTTTTGTGCCCATCGCGGAGGTCCTGCCCGCCAAGAAGTTCTCGTTCAGCCTCTATCGCACAAATTTCGATGACGGCCAGGGATTCAGCGACATGTCGAACTTCCCGCTGACGCTCGGCGTGGGCATCGGCGGACATGTTGAAGTGTACGGCGCGTTCAACATCCTGACGCGCATCGACCGCCGCGCGCGGCCGATGTTCTTCACGAGCACCAGCGCCGAAGCATCAACCGGCACCGGCGGCGGCATCCTGCCGAACTACCCGCTCGACCGCAGCCAGTGGATCAGCAAGGTCGGCGACCTGAATCTTGGCGCAAAGATCAATTTCGTGAGTGAAGCCGACGAGAAGCCGGTGGCGTTTGCCGTGCGCGGCGGCGTCAAGCTTCCCACCGGCGACAAGACCGCGGGCGCCTCGTCGGGCAAGGTCGACTTTTCCTTCGATGGCGTGCTGAGCAAGGAAGCCGGCAAGGTGGCGGACCTCTCGGCCTATGCCGGCTACATCGTCCGCGGCAATCCGAGCGGCTACTCGCTGACCAATGGCGTGCGCTGGGGCGTGGGCGCGGGGTTCCCGACGCGCAAGAATTTCGGCTTCACGGCCACGGCGGAACTCTTCGGTGAGTTCTACAACAACAAGACGATCACCGCGCCGGCCGGCCAGCTGGGCCTCGACGGCTCCGCCGTCCCGACGTCCACGAACCTGAAGAATCCGTTCTATGCCGCGCTCGGCGCCGCGTTCGAATTCCGGAACGGCATGTTCATCGGCGTGGCCGGCAGCTGGAATCTCGCGATGAAGTCCCGGACCGACGCCGTCGCCACCGGCTGCGCCGCGTGCCCGGCGTCATTCGCGGCGAAGTCTCTGGACTCGCAGGGCTTCAACGTGCGGCTGGGCTACCACCCGGGCGTGCGCAAGTTCGTGCCGCCGGTCCCGCCGCCACCCCCACCGCCAC